>NZ_JAHREU010000023.1:0-95885 GCF_020883145.1 Microcoleus sp. CAWBG27 | reverse complement strand
CTTGATTTAAGATTGAAATATGACTGTAAAACAACCAATACAAAAAAAATATTGAAGGCGGTTGAAACCGCTACCGACTTCCTCCTCATGTCTAAAAGCCAGAGGCTTCCGTCTCGTTTCTCGGTGAGAAAGAATCGCCCAATGCCCAATGCCCAATGCCCTGTTTGGCCTTCTTCCCAATGCCCAATGCCCAATGCCCAATGACTAATAAACCTTTTTGCGAGTAGCCCAGCGAGACAGAATACTCGTCAACAAAACCATGAACACCAAAATTAAAGATGCAGCCCAAGCCAACTCTTTCTGTGCCTTAAAAGGAACCGTTGCAAAGTTGTACACCAACACCGAAAGTGACGGAGTTGGCTTATCAAATCCTCCCGGCCAAAAAGGGGAATTCAGCGCCGTAAAAATCAAAGGAGCAGTTTCTCCCGCAGCGCGAGCAATTGCCAGCGTCACGCCGGTTAAAATAGCCGGAATAGCAGCAGGCAAAACCACCTGCAATACCGTTTGATAATTAGATGCACCCACACCAACCGACGCCCATCGAATATCTTGCGGGACGATTTGTAGAGCTTCGTCAGTAGTCCGCACAATCGTCGGCAACATCAGTACAGCCAGGGCAGCGCCTCCTGCAATTGCCGAAAAGCCTCCCATATTTACCACAAACAAACCGTAGGCAAATACACCAGCAATAATCGAAGGAACTCCGCTGAGGACATTCGTAGCAAAGCGTACCCAACGTGCGATCGAGCCTTTGCTAAATTCCGACAAATAAACGGCGGCCAGTATACCAAAAGGCACAGCAATTAAAGAAGCAATTCCTACCGTCATCAATGTACCGAGAATTGCATTCGCGATACCGCCTCCCGAAAGTCCAGGCGGGGGTGGAAGTTTGGTAAACAAATCTAAATTTAGGCGATTGAAACCTTGGACTGTAACGTAAGAAAGCACTGCAAACAAAGGCAACAAAGTAATTGTCAAACAGGCTCCTGCTAATACCGTCATCGCGGTATTGAACAGCGATTGCGGACTGCCTTTAACCTTTTTGAAACTGCCTGGATTCGAGGCAAAAGAAGTTTTATCTTCCGACGGGATATTTGACATAAATCAAAACTGTATGGGAAATTGCAGCAAACTTTTAGTTGTACTTGGCTCTGACTCTAGAAACAATCCACTCTGCCAAGATATTCACAATCAGCGTCAGAATAAACAGAATTAGCCCCGTGTACATCAGAGCTGCTACTTGCAAACCTGAAGCTTCGGCAAATTGATTTGCCATCAGAGAAGCAATAGTATTTGCTGGAGCTAGCAGAGAAGCACTTAACTGATTGGAATTGCCAATTAACAGGGTGGCTGCCATTGTTTCTCCCATCGCGCGGCCCAGGCCGAGCATGATTCCGCCGACTATGCCGGAGAAAGCAGCAGGTACTAGCACTCTAAAAATTGTCGTCCACCGGGTAGCTCCTAAACCTAAAGATGCTTGTCGCAAATCGGGAGGAAGACTTGCTAAAGAATCGCGAGAAATAGCAGTAATAATGGGCAAAGTCATGATTCCCAAAATTACTCCGGCGGGTAACATTCCCGGGCCAACTGGCGGTGTGCTAAAAATCGGCAGCCATCCAAAGTTACCGTTGAGAAACTTTCCGATGCTGGTAATAATGGGAATCAATACAGCAATTCCCCACAAACCGTAGACTACGCTGGGAATGGCGGCTAAAAGTTCTACTAAAAAAACTAAAGCTGTGCGTACTGGGAGCGGCAGAAAGTCCTCGCTCAGGAAGATTGCAGTCCCTACTCCTAATGGTACCGCAATTAGAAGCGCGATCGCCGAACTGACGATCGTCCCATAAATCATCGGCAGCGCGCCGTACTCTTCTTTAACCGGATTCCAGCTACTGCTAAACAGAAATCCCAAACCGTACTTTTGAATCGCAGGTAACGCTCTATAAGCAACCGTCACGGCGATTACCAGCAAGATTACGCCTACTCCGATGCCCAAAATGCGCGTCAGCCAGATAAAGGCTTGGTCTAAGGACTTTTCTGCTGCTGAGCGCGATCGGCTCTCTAATTGAGGGCTATTATTATCTGAAACCATAAACAAAAAACCCAAATAATAGTAAATAAAAAGAGCAATTTGAGGCAAAAGCTAGCTGTTCGGGAGTAGAAAGAAAGAGAATAAAAAACCAAAGGGGCGGGTTGATTAATCCCGTGACTTTTCAACAAATATTTCTGGTTCAACCCGCCCGTTGTAGGGTGCGTCGCTGCGAGATTTTCTCTTCTGAAGCCCGTAGATTGTTGGTGGCGACGCACCCTACGGTATCTACTCAATAAAACAAAAGAGGGGCGGGTTGATTAATCCCTGACTTTTTAACAAATATTCCTGGTACCCGCCCCACAGAAATATCTCTCTTCCCTCTTCTTTCTGCCAACTGTCAACTGTCAACTGTCAACTGTCAACTGTCAACTGTCAACTGACTTCAATCCCTATTTGGCAACTTCAATTTTGTAGTCGGGGCTGATGCCGTCGGCCGCTGCGGCTACTTTTTCTTTAACACTTGCAGGCAAAGGAACGTAGCCCAATTCAGAACTAACTTTTTGACCTTCATTCAAGCCGTATTCAACCATTGCTTCAATGGCTTTGGCTTTGTTGGGGTCAGCAACTGTTTTAGGAACTAGCATCCAAGTGTAGGTGACAATTGGATAGGAAGTAGCGCCTTCTGGGTCTTCGATAAATGCTCGCAGATTTTCCGGTAAGGGCACTGTCGCTAAAGCTGCTGAAGCTGATTCGTCGTTAGGTACTACAAATGTACCTGCTTTGTTTTGCAAAGATGCAAATTTGAGATTGTTGTTTTTGGCGTAGCCGTATTCTACATAGCCAACTGCGCCTGCGGTTTGCAGGACTTGGGCTGTGACGCCTTCGTTGCCTTTTGCACCGACAAAGGTACCAGTTTTGGACCACTCTACTGTTTTGCCGTCGCCTACTGCTGTTTTCCAGTCGGGGCTGATGGCACTCAGGTGTTTTGTGAACACGGCGGTGGTGCCGCTACCGTCGGAACGGTGGACGACGGTGATGGCTTGGTCTGGCAATTTAGCGCCCGGATTGGCTGCTGCAATTTTGGGGTCGTTCCACTTGGTAATTTTACCTTGGAAGATTTCTGTGTAAACGTCTCTGGGCAGTTTGAGTTCGGGTACGTCTGGCAGGTTGTAGCCGATGACGATGCTGCCGGCTGTCATGGGCAACAAAATCACGCCTTTGTCTGCTGGAACTTTGGCGATTTCGTCGTCTTTCATGGCGGTGTCGCTAGCGCCAAAGTCTACAGTGCCTTTGGTGAATTGTTCGACTCCGGCGCCGCTGCCTACTGATTGGTAGTTAATTTGTACTTTGGGGTTGATTTTGTTGAAGTCTTGAAACCAACGCTGGTACAAGGGGGCGGGGAATGACGCACCGGCTGCTGTGATTGCTACGTCTGAGGCGAGGGCGAGTTTGGTGTTGGCGGCTGGGGCTGCCACGGGGGAAGCGCCGGGGGTTGCTGCGGTGTCGCTGCCGGGGCTGGGGCTGCTGCTGGTGGTTGTGCTGCCGCCGCCGCACGCTGCTAAGCTGAGGGCGATCGCCATAGCAGAAATTGCTGTGGTAACACGATTCGGATTAATCAAGTTGAGACGAAAAAGCATAGGTAAAGAAAATTTACGATCGTTATACAGGTATTCACCACCACCATATCGTGCGAAAGTAAAGGTTAGGTTAAAAATCTTTACATTTAATCACATCTTAGTATTATTTTAGTATTAATATTATTAATCAATAAAATAGCCTTGATGAGCTTGACAGGCGTAATCAGATAACATATCGGATGATAAATTGGTAGGAAAATAAGTATGCGATCGCCCGATCGCGAAAAATCCGCCATTAAGCGATCGGACTATCCAGGCTTAAGAACCAGAAAACCATACAATGGTGGTTGTTTTGACAGTAGTGCTAGTATAAAGAACTGAAAAGCTGCGGGCATTCCAGCTTGCATCTTCCTTCTTCCGTCTTCCTTCTTCCTTCTTCCTTCTGCTATAATGCCTGCTCCTATCGAATTAATCTGGGCTGTTATTGGTTTGCTCCTAACCATAGGAGGCACTTTTTTGCCTGCATCTGTGACAATGCCGATCGGGTTTTGGGACGATCGCGGACTTCAGGCGTACTCTTTAGGTGTTACTTATCAAATTGGAGCAGTATTGCTAGTAGGCTGCATGGGCGGCAAAAATGCGGCTGCTCTCTCGCAAATTGCCTATTTGGTATTAGGATTGACTTTGTGGCCAGTTTTTGCTCAAGGTGGCGGCATCGGCTATATTAAAGAAGCGAGTTTTGGGTATTTGTTGGGTTTTGTTCCTGGTGCTTGGGTGTGCGGCTGGGTTGCTTTTAAGGTGGCTTCGCGGTTGGAATCGATCGCTTTTAGTTGTTTGTGCGGTTTATTTACAGTTCACGCGATCGGCTTAATTTATCTAATTTTTAGTTACTTGCTGATTCCGGGCAAAAAAACACCTTTATTCAATGAGATTCTAAAATATTCAGTTTATCCTCTACCAGGACAATTGGCTGTAGTTTGTGCGATCGCACTTTTGTCATTTACTTTGCGCCGCTTGATGTTTTATTAATTCTGAAGGAAGAAGGAAGAAGGAAGAAGGAATTGTTGGTAATTATGTCAAATCAGGTTATACTATCATTGCAAAACCCGAAGATTATCTCGCTGCGGCTGGGATTGCTTTGCTACACTGCATTCTGCTCGCCATGAAACGCGAGATTTCAATAAATTATATCGTGTCCAATTCCCCATGTTCTATTACGGAATAGCAAGGGTTTGAAGCCCTTACTCAGGTCGGCAGATTGTGATAAGAACGGAGTTTAAATCTCCGTTCTTATCACTTCGCTGTCACAGGTCAACTGTCAACTGTCAACTGTTTAACTAATCCATGCGTTTTAAAAGAAATCCGTTATTCTGGGTTGCTGCTGTTATCAGTTTAATTTTAGACCACCTGACTAAGTTTTGGGTGGTGCAAAATTTTGACTTGACGGTTCCTCCGCAAACTCAGCCGCTGTTACCGGGGATATTTCACTTCACTTATGTTGTTAATACCGGTGCGGCTTTTAGTTTGTTTAGCAACGGCGGGGCGAGTTGGTTGCGCTGGCTGTCTTTGGGCGTGAGTGTGGGATTGATTGTACTGGCTTGGTTCGGGCCGCGAATTAACCGCTGGGAACAAGCTGGCTATGGTTTGATTTTGGGGGGCGCACTGGGTAATGGGATCGATCGATTTATTTTGGGCCACGTTGTAGATTTTATCGATTTTCGGATCATTCGGTTCCCGGTATTTAATCTGGCAGATGTGTTTATTAATGCTGGGATTATCTGTTTGTTGATTGCAACTTTTCACGGTGCACCGCCGCCGAGAAACCGAGACGATAGCGATTCTATTTCAGAGTAATAGCATTTTTCTCAAGTCTTTGTAGAAAGAACATAATTGTTGGGCGGAGTCAAGCGAATGTTGTTTGCACTCTGCTGGCGATAACACAGGTGCGTCGCTACTGGAAAAGTCGATTTTTTTGAGAGATTGTGAATGGCAACGCACCCTACAGCTTTCTCACTCATTTACCAGAAGAATTGGTTGAAAGCCTCTCCCTTTGAGGGAGAAATTAAAATCAGACTATTCATTATTCCAATCCTCGAACTTAAGGGTAGAGGTCGCTCTCCCATGGTCAACTGTCAACTGTCAACTGTCAACTGTCAACTGTCAACTGTTGACACCAACCCAACGATTCGATTTGATTTGTAACCGGGAAAAACTCGATCGACCTTTTCGCCATCCAGCCGTAAATGACTCTGCAACACAGTCGCAATTACATCTCGAAAATCTGTCGTCACGGCTAAATCGCGCTTTTGATACAACTGACTTTCATCCAATCCCGGCCACTCGCCATAAACTTTGCCTCCCTTAATTTTACCACCCAAAAGCCAGATCGCATTTCCGTGTCCGTGATCCGTGCCGCCGTTGCCATTTTCGCGCACAGTGCGGCCGAATTCTGAGATAACTACGATCGCACTTTCGGAGTAAACATTACCCAATCCCTGCACCAAATTCGCTAAACCCTGTCCCAGAGGGCGCAATCTTGCGGCTAATTGGCCTTGGGAATTTCCTTGATTGATGTGGGTATCCCAGCCTCCGAGGGCGAGGAAAGCTAGCTGAATGCTGGAGTCTCTCGCCATCAGCCGCCCCAATTGTGTCGCGTCGCCGGGGAAACCATCGGCTAAGGGTGCGCCGTTATTGGCGGCTTTCATTTCTGCATCCAAGTTAGCCAACAGGGTTTGGCGGGCAGCGCGACTTTCTCGGTAGGCTTGACCTAGTTGGTCGCTATCGCTGTAAAGTCGATCGAATGCGGTACCGATTTGGGGTTTGTCAATGGCGATCGGGCGGCTGGCATTTTTACCTAGTCTAAAGCTGGCAACTGCCATTTTTCCCGACAGGATGCGGGGTGTGGAGGTGCCACCATTCAGGGCTTGGACGGGGGAATTGGCGGATATGACTGATAGCAGGCGGTTCATCCAGCCGTCGGGGGTCTTGTTTTTGCCGGGAGTGCCACTTTCCATGTAGTCTTGGGCCTCGAAGTGCGATCGGGTGGGGTCGGGAGAACCGCAAGCGTGGGCAAATGCGAGGGTTCCTTGCTGCCACAGCGGGGCGATCGCGCTGAGTGCGGGGTGGAGTCCAAAACGGCCGTCAAGGTCGATCGCACCGCCTTGCAGCCCCGGTTTTGGGATGGCTATTTTGGGTCGAGATTGATAGTAATTCGCTTCTTGGTAGGGAACAATTACGTTTAAGCCATCGACTGCACCGCGTAAAAATATCACAATTAATCGTTTGCTGTTCTTGGGTGCGGCGGCTTTCACGGCTAAACCGTGGAGTCCTACAGACATAATTGTCGAAGTTGAAAGCAGTCCAGTTTGGATTAAAAATTGGCGTCTGTTCATGGTAGTTTGTGATTGGTAATTGGTAATATCAAACCCGGCTGGAATGGAATGATTAAACCGCAGAGGACGCAGAGAACACAGAGGGAGAGAAGAGAGAGATGAATCATTCCGATGAAGAGCGGATTTGATATAATTGGAAATTAAAGTGCCAACGCTCTTCCCTCTTCTTTGTTCCTTCTTCCTTTCGACTTCCATCCGTTACATCCGTTGCAGAATCCGTTGCCGAACTTCCTTTCGACTTCCATCCGTTACATCCGTTACAGAATCAGTTGCCGAACTTCCTTTCGACTTCCATCCGTTACATCCGTTACAGAATCAGTTGCCGAACTTCTTTTATCGCCGCATAAATTCTGGACTACCCAAAATCAAAGCGGTGCGTAAATTAGCGGGACTGGAGGCGATCGCACTTTTGGTATTCGCGGAGAAATCATTCCCCAAAATATTAGCTAACTGCGACGGATCTATTAACTGGTTGCTATTTTTCGGGCCCATTGGCAAAGAGGAGTTAGAAGTAGTTGCGATCGCAGGTAACATCCACCCCGACTGATTGTTGTTAGCGGTAGGAGAGTTTAAATACAAGGGATTGGTTGCCAAAGCAGTGACAAAACTTAACCGACGGGCGATCGCATCTGGATTCAGCCAAGCATCTTGAGTATTCTTGTAACCGTCGGGAGTTGGGCACCCGTAAGGTGCCATTCCTAGCTGTAGCAAAGTTGTGTAAAGCGGTTGAAAATTTTCTACAGTCTTATTTGTCGATCGCACCGCCGATATAACGTATTGGTAGGGAGTTTTAAACTTAGCGCTGTAATTTTTTTTATCCCAGAATTCTCGGCTGCGGAACAAAGTATTTAAGACTTCGCGGATATCTCCATCAGTTTCGAGAAATCGCTGGCTGAGGCGATCTACTAAGGCATTTGGCGGGCTGTCAGCCACAAAATATTGAGCTAATTTATAACTGACGTGTTTGGCTGTGGCTGGGCTTTTGGCTAAAATAGTTAAAGCTTGTTTTCCCTCAGTTTCGCCCGAACCTTTGATAGTTTGTCCGAGAAATACTTTATCGCTAAAATCATGGCGTTTGGCATCGAAATAAAAGCTGTAACCGTCCTTTTCAGATGGCTGCGGCCCAAATCCCCAGCCTGTAAAAATGCGAGCTAAGGCGATGACATCTTGTTGCGTATAACCGCCCTTGACACCTAAGGTATGCAGCTCCATTAACTCCCGCGCATAATTCTCATTTAATCCCCGAAATCCGCCTTTGGCTCCGATACTTTTTGGATCGGTATTTTGCCAATTATCTAAATAATACAACATGGCAGGATGGCGGGAAGTTGCACCTAGTAAGTCCCGGAATTTTCCCAGAGCGTAGGGTCTAATTGCTTCTTGTTCGTAGGCTCCTACCCAGAGTTTATTTAAGGATCCTTTATCTGAGTAAACATTAAAGTGATTGTACCAAAAATCCACCATAACTTCTTGCAATTGGCGGGGACTTTCTGCCGATCGCAATATACGAGCTTTCACTGCTTCTTGGAGAATGATGCGAGCCTTAATGCTAGTGGCTCTGATTGCTTCTGGCGTTGGTCTTTGACCGTTTTGCGATCGGCGGACACCGTATTCGGCAAAGAGTTCTGCTGGTGTTTTTTGCAGGGTTTCTAAGCTGTTGATGCGAGAGGTAAGATGCTGAGGTTCGGGGATGGTTTCTGGGGAGAGTTGCTGTTGGATGTAATTTTCTGTCCCGAGCGATCGCACTTTCTCGATATCGCCCAATCGCGGGCCAAAACTAATACGGTTGAGGAGATGCAGGCTTTTGGAATTATCGGGGGGACTGGCGGCGCTGCTGGAGGCGATCGGGCACAGCCACAAGTAGAGAAATAATGCCCCATGTTTGAGTGTCTGTTTCATCTGTCTTCCCCTTTGGAGACTCCCGCTGTACCTGTATCCAGGTCAGCGGTGAGAGGAAAAAGGGGGTAAGGTTTATGCTGCATACGAATAACCATCCTTTCGATGAATTACTAAACAATATTTGTGACTAATTCCTGACACCAATTCGGATGCCGAGATATTGAACGAGCCACTGCTTCTTACGGCAACACGTCCAACGTATGTACCGATTTTCTTGCCAGCACTTACAACGGCTTTGACAATATCTCCCGTTTGAAAACCTTTGACAAACTTAAACCTGGGAACATAGCGAGATGGGAAACCAAATTTATCGGTACGGCACATTTGACGTGTCCCATGTCCAGTCGCTTTAATTAACAACGGTTTGTTTGTCAAAACATTCAACGATTCAACTTTACCGACACAAGCTGCATCTAACCAATGAGTTTTTGCTAGGCTTAGTCGAGTGCGGTTGAACTTGGTCAAGCCACCACTGCCAGTAGAAACAGGTAAATTAGTTGCGCGGAGTCGGTTGAATAGCGCCCAACGAGTAGAGTTGACTGCTGCTGCGTCTTTTAATGGACGTTTTGCTTGAGATAGAATCTGTTTCAAAACCTCTGGCTTTTTAGCGAGGAATTGTTCAATATTTTGAGTTCCTTTCCTGACATTGCACTTTTCACAAGCAAGGCAAAGATTAGAAATGCGATTAGATCCGCCTTTGGCTTTGGGATGAATGTGTTCGACTTGTAGTGGCGTATCAGTAACGCCACAGTAAGCGCACTTCCTATCCCATTTGTTCAGCAAATATTCACGGATTTCGTAGCCACATAAAATGCCTTGCTGATATTCCAGCCCACTAATTTCAGGGTTTTCTAATTGCTGCAAATCGAATCGTACAATTTCTTGAGAAATAGAAGCAATGGGGGCAAGTTTTATCAATCTATTAACCCACGTCAGCGTTGTTTCGACGCGGTGCTGCAAGCTTGGAGCCAGCCAACTTTTTGAGCGAACCCTATTCATAAATCTAGCTTTTCGATAGCGGGTATGGCGATTCCTTCTACTTCTACGCAATGAACGCCGAGATTCAAGACTGGCTTTGATAGTTTGACCTCGGTGAGTTAGTTCTGCACCAAAAATTACGTCTTCTCCTTGTACCAATGCTATTCCAGTAGTTTTGGAACCAGGATCTACTTTGAGGATGATTCCTTTTTGGAGTGCTGTTACCTCTACTTTTAAAATCAATGTGAATGGATACCGTTTGAAGACAGCAGCTTTGCCGTTGCTTAGCAATTTGCGAGCCAATCCTGGGCGGATTGGATTGAGCGGTCGTTTTTGGGTATCAAGTACAAAAACAAAATTAGACATTAAATGTCCTCCATTGCTGGGTAATGTTTGCTTCGTCAATGTTTAAAGTCGGTAACTATCAAGAAAGCACTGGCTTAACCCTTAAACCTGTTTAACTTTCAAGTTCTAGAGCAGAAAACTAGCACGCATTTTCTGGTAGGTACTTTAACACTTACCTTAAACGTAGTGGGCGAACCACTTAGACTGGTCAACTAGGCTTTTTCAAGCCTGCACCGTAACGGTACTCCGTTCGGTGCCGGGTGATTGACACTAAGTGCTGGGGGAACAGTTGGTTAGCTCTGTATGCTCTAGACTGGTTTGGTGACAAAAAGGTTCAATTGTTTACGATTTCGGCACTGGCGATGGGAAACCGGATTGTTTAACCAAATACTTGCTTAAAACTGAGATCTTGCACCATTGTCAAGAACAGGCAAGATGCCTGTTCCACCAAGAGTGAATTTCTTGTGGGATGGGCATCCTGCCCGTCCAGAAAAGGCTTATTGAGAAAGGTGCAAGATCTCAGTTAAAACTCTCAATAAGAGTTAAAAAAACCCGGTTTTTTTGTGGGCGATCGCGCAAATCCTATGGCTGTTAGTCATTAGCGCCCGACACGGATACATACGGATACGCGGATGACACAAATTTATTATCCGTATCTCCGCGGCGATCGCTGTCCGACGGTCAGTCAATAGCATAAAATTAGAAAAGAAAGAGATATTATTTTCCTAAAGCTAAACTTGCCCGTGACTCCCAATCCATTTGCCGAAGAACGCCTGCTATTTGCCCCAGCAACCCCCGATGCTGACGCTATTCCGACTATTTTTGCATTTCCCAACGAGTACACGGTTGGGATTACCAGTCTCGGCTATCAGATAGTGTGGGCAACTTTAGCCGTGCGATCGGATATTGAAGTCAGCCGTTTATTTACTGATATCAGCGAACCACTTCCCCGAAATCCAGAATTGCTGGGATTTTCGCTTTCTTGGGAACTCGATTATGTAAATATTCTCAATTTGTTGGAATCTCTAGAAATTCCGATTTGGGCTTCAAAAAGAACTGACAATCATCCTATAGTATTTGGTGGCGGCCCGGTTCTTACGGCGAATCCTGAACCTTTTGCAGATTTTTTGGATGTAATTTTGCTGGGAGATGGCGAACATCTCATTGATAATTTTATTGATGCTTGTAAAGAAGTTCGTAGCGCCGACAGACAAACTAAATTGCGGCATTTAGCCCAAGTTCCTGGGGTTTACGTTCCTAGTTTGTACGAAGTAACTTATTTGGATGCCACTGAGGGGATTAAATCCATTCATCCTGTGGATTCTGAAATTCCTAGTATGGTGGAAAAACAGACTTATCGCGGCAATACTTTGTCTGCTTCTACTGTAGTGACAGAAAAAGCGGCTTGGGAAAATATTTATATGGTGGAAGTGGTGCGGAGTTGCCCAGAAATGTGCCGTTTCTGTTTGGCAAGTTATCTCACTTTACCATTTAGAACTGCGAGTTTGGAGGATTCGCTAATTCCGGCGATCGATCGCGGTTTAGCTGTGACTAATCGTTTGGGTTTGTTGGGTGCTTCTGTGACTCAGCACCCAGAATTTGAAGCATTGCTGGAGCATTTAAACCATCCGAAATACGACGGAGTGCGGCTGAGTCTATCTTCGGTACGCACTAACACGGTGACAGTTAAGTTAGCGGAAATATTGACAAACAGAGATAGCAAGTCTGTGACGATTGCGGTGGAAAGTGGTAGCGAACGTCTCCGCAAGATTGTGAATAAAAAACTCACTAACGATGAAATTATTCAAGCTGCTATTAATGCTAAGGCTGGCGGGTTAAAAGGGATTAAGCTTTACGGTATGGCGGGAATACCTGGCGAAGAGATGGAGGATTTGGAGGAGACAGTGGCGATGATGAAGGCGATTAGAAAAGCCGCTCCGGGTTTGCGCTTGACTCTGGGATGCAGCACTTTTGTCCCGAAATCTCATACTCCTTTTCAGTGGTTTGGTGTGAATAAAGATGCAGAGAAGAGGCTGAAGTTTTTAGATAAAGAATTGCGGAAGTTGGGATTGGAATTTAGACCTGAAAGCTATAACTGGTCTGTGATTCAGGGTTTGCTATCGAAGGGCGATCGCAGGTTGTCCAAGCTGTTGGAATTAGTGCGACACTATGGAGATACTTTGGGAAGTTATCGGCGGGCTTTTAAGGAGTTGCGGGGAGAGTTACCGGAAATGGATTTCTATGTGTTCCAACAGTGGGATTTAAATCAGGTTTTGCCTTGGAGTCATTTAAAAGGGCCCTTACTAGAAGCGACTTTGAAGAAGCATTTGGCTGAGGCTATGAGTCATTCGATTTGAGATTTTGGATTTTAGATTTGAAATCAATATTTCTGGTTGTCGATATTTCAATCGATTGCATTTGTCATGGAAAAATGTAGATTTTAAGACAATAAAGGTACGTAGTTGCGCTTCAGCGCTCTTTCTTATATATAAAGCAATACGGCTTACTTAATGCTTTTGATGAATTTCATCTGACGATTTTTGGATTATAAAGAGGTGAAGTAGATATTAAGAAGATTTTACCGCAGAGAACACAGAGAACACAGAGAGGGGAGGGATAAAAGGTTTTTTTACGACATCCAAAACCCTCGCAATACTCTTCCCTCTGCGCCAAAAGCGCCCCAATACGGTTCAAAACTCTTCTCTTGATGGAGTGGATTGTATTTCAATACGGTTTACTTAATGCTTTTGATGAATTTCATCTGACGATTTTCTGGCAATATAGCCATTTTGGGCAAGTCATATTTTTCTTAAGTCAACTGTATTGATATATAAAGCAATACGGTTCACTTAAGACAATAAAGGTACGTAGTTGCGCTTCAGCGCTCTTTCTTATATATAAAGCAATACGGTTCACTCATGTACTGCTAGTCGTGTAACTCCCATGAAAAATAGATACAGTTTGCTTCGTTCCTCTCCAAGGACAATCTTAAGTAAACCGTATGAGATTTTAAGATGGAGTGTTTGCAGTTTAAGAGTTAGGAAATAGCGGGATACAAAAGAAGTTTGACAGTTATCCTATTTTCAGGCTCTAGGGGGTTAGTTTGATTGTAGGCGATCGACTTTATTTGCGATCGATCGAGTGCAGAGGTGCGTCGCTTTGAGATTTTTGATATGCAAGTTAGGGATTCTTCGCAGGATCCACACCCTACGCTTACTGTTGCTTTGATCGTCAAATTTCCCGCAGGGAAACGGCACTGCCCTCTCCGAATTTCGGGGCAATTGTCGATCGCATTTAAAACTGCTATAATTTTCGCCAAAAGGTCGATCGCCAAACAGCACCTACTTTTCCATGATGACCACAAAATCCTCAATCATCACGTCAAAAGTACGGGCTAACTTGTACACTGCGGCAAAGTCAACCATCGCCATCCCCTGAGAGCGGGCATAATTGCTAATCGTACTGTACCCCACGCCCGATCGCTCCGCAACCTCCTTCAGCGTCCATCCCTTCTCGGCCGCCAACTCTCGAACCCGCAACCTGACTAAACCTTTACTCATATAAACTATTTACAAAATTTTGGATTTAGTATAATATAGCAAAAAGCGATCGCCCGGGTGATTAGATTTTAGATTTTAGATTTTAGATTGACTCTAAAGATGAATCTGGAAGCTGGAACTTTGGTCTAACATTTTGGGCTGCTTACGGTAGAAATCGGCGCTGCTATCCGTTTGGCGGCAGAGTCAACGAAACTAAAGGCGATCGCCCGTTATAATTAATGCCGAGAGATAATTAATGTCGATCGCACCTAGCAGATAGACTGAGCTACCACCACCAGATGCAACTACAATGATATTAGAGAATCAGTTAAGATCGTCGTCAGCGATCGGCGCCTCAAAAATTATTCACAAATCGTTGACGGTCAATCCGCGATCGAGATTTGTCACCGAAGAAACCGTAGCACTTTTGTTCAACATCACGCCCGACCAAATTTACCGAATCGAATGCTGTCACAACATGGTGTACGTACACGCCAAAGGCCTCAGCAGATTCGTCAGCTACGCCGATTTCCCCCCAATCTTAGAAGTAAAACCGGCCTGCACCCAAGACTATCTCGGCTGGTACAAACGCTGGAAACGCACCCAAGCACCAGAATTTTGGACTAAATTTTATACGTACAACTTCAAAGCCGCTGTTTCAGTTGACAGCTTGCACGAGTGGGGTAAATTAGTCGCTACAGTTAAATTGGTAATTTCTGCCTCAGCATTGCAACAATTGCGCGATGTTTACGCTCAAGAAAAAACCTTAATGGAAAGTTTCTAAAGGGAGCATCTCATTTTGGTAAAAAGCATTTTTTCTTTGAGTGCGAGCGGGGACAGCACTACAAATGCAAAACTGAAATGCTCCCGAAGCTTTCTTACCCTATCTTGTTTTAGGCGATTTGTCTAGGATTGCCGGACTGTCTGATTTTCAGGCAACCTGTCACCCCGTCAGCTCGATTATTCTCCTGCATCACCAACTAAGCGCGTGATTGATACTCCCCACCGATGAATCGGGGGGATTCTTAAAGAGTCCAAATGCGAACCTTCAAGGGCGAAATCAAAGCGCCCCTACTGACTCCTTCAAGGCAAAGCCCTAAAGTTGCCGCTACTTTTCGCAAAATATTTGCAGCACCGTTGCAGTCTGCATTAATTTTGCTTCCATCTTTTGAGCGATACAAGCCACGCTTGACACGTTTCCCAGATTCTTTCCACCCTTCAGGTTTTTCACCGAACATAGGTAGTTCATCCTCATCTAAAAAACTCGCCTTACTTGTGTAGCTTTCTTCGGTTTCAACAAACCGAATGCCATACTGTTCACAAAGTTGAGAAATCCTATCTTTCAATCGAGCGGTAGGAATTTGCACAAAGTTTTGATTCGTTTTGCTGCCAAGATTGATTTCTTGACGCATTTTTTTGTTCCAGCCGAAAACAACTGTACCTATTTGGTTTTCCCGGCAGTGATTCAATACTAATCTAGCTGCTTTATTGACGGCATCCCTAACTTGTCTATTTCGTTTTTCCGTAATCCTCCCTAATTGTTTAGACCAAAAACCTTGAGGCTTGCCCTCTTTGATTGTTGCAACTCGTTTGTTGTACCACTGATTTAAGGATTTGATGTGCAGTCCATCTACAATCAAACTTGTACCCACATTGGAAACACAGGTCAACCAATTATTTAATCCTGGGTCAATACCTAGAACTTTACTGGCATCTAATTCAACTGTTATTGGCTGAATCTTGTAGACAAATTCAGCATAAAATTGCCCATTCTTTGGTAAGATGCGAATTTCTCGGATTTGGTCGTAATCCAAGTTTGACGGCATTGGTAGATAGAATTCACTAACTCCAAACCATAGTTTAACTTTACCTCCTAGTGGAAACCTTAATTAATTGCCCATTTTTTAACTTTACGTCCGCCTTGGGAAATGTCGCCAGCTTGAGGCTATTTTTGCGGTATCCCGGTAGTTTGGGATGTTGCGTTACTGTACCATTTTTGATCCCCTTAAGTAGTCCAATATACGACTGAAATGACTCTGCAACAGTTGTTAAAGTCTGTTGAGCTACGTGAGAATACAAGGCCTTGAAGTGGAGATTACTTTTTAATAGCCTGTGCAAAGTGGCTTTACTTGGGAATTTCCCAGTTTTGAAATACAATTGCCGAGAGTAGTAAAGTCCACAATTAGCTAATTTGTTTGATTCTTCACAAACAAACTCCAGGATACTTTTTAAAGCTCGATCTGGGCTAATTAAATTTTGTTGACAACCATAACTAGACATTTTTTTGATTTTCAATATACTGCTTGACTACTGAGATAGGCGCACCACCGACAGTTGAAATAAAGTAGCTGTTAGTCCACAGCGTTGGCAATCGACTTTTTAGCCAAGGAAATTCTTGACGAAGATATCGAGATGAGCGCCCTTTCATGTAACGAATTAGTTTGGCAATCCCAAATTGAGGATCGCATTCAACTAAAAGGTGGACGTGATCTGGCATTACTTCCATTTCAATTAATTCGCTCTTAAACTCAGTTACCACCTCTAGCAATATCTCCTTCAGCCGGGTATCAACGCCTTCAACTAGAACCTTGCGACGATACTTGGGACACCACACGATGTGGTATTTACAAGAGTAGACAACATTTTTGTTTGATTTGTATTTAACGCTCATACTATAGTTATACAACATAAAGCTGTATATGGTGCTGATTCTGTTTTAAGCTTTGTTAAATACTGAAGGCGGTTGAAACCGCTACCGACTTATCCCCATGTCTAAAACCCGGGGCCCGGCGGGCTCGTTCTTCGGTCATTGCGCCAGCAGCAGCAACGATCGTTTCGCCTGATTCCGATCGCCCCCCTATACAAAATTAGCCGGATCTTGATCTCGCCGGTGCTTCACAGGAATAGGCTCACCTTGGGCGTCACCCACGAGGGCGGCGGTTTCCTCTAAGCTTTCCCTGAGCCGTTTGGCCGCGTAAATCGACATATCGCGGGGCACATTTACCCGATCGCGCAAATACCGCAAAGCCCCATCAGATCCAACCGGTGGTTTACAAACTTCCCCAGTCACCATCAAAGTTAAAGCACAGCGCAAAGCCTCATCGAATAAGTTGTCATCAGCAGGGTTGACTTTAATAATGTTGCTGCGATGCTTAATGACGCGATCGAGTGCTTCTTTACGCGAGGTTTCCGGTTCTGGATACATCACATCGGGTAATCCAGCCCAAGGCCCATTATCCACGCGGGTTTTGTTGAGTAGCATTTGCGGTTCGCCGTTTTCATAACAGCCGCCCATTTGAGGTGGCAAATCGTGGACATGAGTATGAAAATCGCTTTGAGTACCGCGATAGGTCGATCGGCTTTCCATACCCGCAAACCAGTCCGCAAAGCGCGGGTTTTCTTCACGCATCGAGTAGCCTTTGTAGTAGTAAAGACTGGCATTCATCCGTTCGACATAGGGCGTAAAGATCACATCCGCAGTGCCAAATTCATCGAGGAAATAAGGCCCGGGAGTGCTGGCCAAAGCTGCTTCAACTTGGGCGACGACGCTGATAAATTGGTTGCGATTGTGTTGTTCTACTTTTGCCGAACTTGCTGGGTAGCACAGCCAAGAGCACCAAGCCCTAAATAACAGCCGTTCTAAACGCCGCATGGGAAGGACTTTCGGGTTTTCCATTCCTAAACTCAATGGCCCGTAAACTCGTTCTAGGGCGATTAAAATGTCATCGCTTTCGGTGATGATGCGGCCGTCTAGCTCGATCGCGGGTAACATTCCCGATGGTACTTTCCGCTTGTACCAACTTTCTTTTTCCCCATAGCAGAACATCGTAACTTTTTCAATGCGGTAGGGAATTTGTTTTTCTTCCAACCACAACCAGATTTTTTGGCAGTAGGGACACCACGCATGGTTGTCGCGGTAGAGGGTGACTCGCACCTCGGATTCGGTTTTACCAAACAGGCGCAACCGGGATTGAGAGTTGGTTGGGCCGTTGACTGTATCGACTTCAAAGTCTGTGAGGGCTTCTAATTCTGTCCAGGTTAGGGGAGTGGCGATCGTAGCGGTGGATGTCATTGGTTAATTAGTGCTGATGATACTTCCCCAAAATATAGACCAAATATATAGCCTCAGTTGCGATCGTCCAGAAGCCAATGGCAAATTTGCCATTGGCTGATGTTTGTTACTGGCTACACCATCCCTACTGGCGATCGAGTTGCGATCGAGACTTACACACAAGTAACTTATTTCTGTCATTGCGAGGCACGTTAGCGAAGCGATCCGAAGGAAAGCAATCTCAAAACCCTTGGCACACCGTAGAGCGTGCGTAAGTCCTAGTGACTCTCCACTGTTACCCGATCGGGTTTGCGATCGTTTACAGGTGGTTTTGGATCTGGGTTGCTGGTTGAGATGACGCTATTATCGGCGATCGAAGTTAGCTCATTTGCTGCTTTAGCCTGACTCAAGCAATCCTTGACATTCCCAAACAAATTGCACTCTATAGCAGTGTCTTTGGTGAATTTCAGATCGAGCATTCCTTGGGGGCTAACTGAATTCTTTATGAATTCCTCCTCTAATTTGTTAAAAGCCGCGATCGCTTTGTTTGCTTCAGCATTTACTCCTTTAACCTGCGATAGGACTTTTCTGACTTCCTCGAAACGACTGCGGTTTAAAACAGTGCCTTCTGAAATTATTAGATTGGTTGTTCCTTCCGGGCTGTCGGATTTTTTTTCGACTTCCTTTTCTAGGGTTTCAACAGCCGCGATCGCCTTGTCCATCTTAGCATTATTATTTTTCTGCTTGATTCTTCTTTTTTGTTCACTTGCCTCTTGTTGAGTGATAGCTATTAAGAGTCGCTCTTGCAAGGAACGGAAGACAGCAGTCCCTGCCGAACCAGCGACTAAGGACATTGCTAATAACAGCAATACGCTGTCTGGTTTGATAAACACCATAGCAGGAACAGCAGCAGATGCACCAATAATAATTCTAGCAAAAATGCCCAAATCAATTACATTTTCTACACTAGCGTAAGCAAGTTTTGCCGCCAATTCATCTTCGCTGGGTGCGTGGGGCCGCTCAATATTGCCTTGCAGGTTCAGCAACTCAAAAACAATCCCGCCAACCCCTCCAGCAATTACCGTCACTAACAGCACTACGTAAAATTTGGGATTGTCTAGAGACTTGCTTTTTAAAATTACTTCGACATCCCAATCTGTTTGGACAGCCTGACTAGAACGTGCTGGTACCGATGCCGATGGACTTGGTTTATTGCTCTGGGCGCAGGCATCTGTGACACCTATGCTACTGACTAGGAATAACCCAATCAGAATAGATTTTATGCGTTTCATATTTTAGTTTCTCACTTTGTGGAAAATTTTAGTTTGAGCGATCGCTTTCTACCATTCCAGATAACTAGGATGCGATCGCACCAACCATCCCAACTGACACAAGGGCGATCGCTTCTTTTCACCTACTTCTAACCGATGTTAAACAACTAACCCAGATGCAAGTATTGCTTCGGCAAGTTCTTGCAAACTAACGCAAACTCGCCCAATACCCAAACCAACATCCACACAGGCTTGTTGATCTACAAAACTAGCCGGATTCTTCAGATCGAACTCGCCTTGTACTGGCGTCGTTATGTCATACATTGTTACCCGTTTCACAAAGCTATCCCAAACGTGATGATGGCGAATCTGAACTCGGTAACGGATAATAAAGCCATCTTGTTCTAGCATTTCTATTGTTGCATCGCCTTTATTACCTTGGGCTATTGCATCGAAATATGATTCAATTTTTTGAGCCACTTCTGTGTTTCGCAAATCTTGAGCCATTTGACCCTCCTTAAAACATTACATTTCAATAATTTTGAGCTTTGATTCAGTAATAACCCGGATGCGCCGATCGCGTCAGTGAGAAATAGTTATAAATAGTTATAACTTGAGTGAAAAATATGCTATTATTTTAAGTATAATTACTTAATTTCCTGTGCCGTCCAGCAGGAACCACCACTTTTTAGCTAACACACCCGATAATTTTAAATAAATGACGATCGACGAAGCACTGCTTTTCCTCGACTCGGTTCTCAAACAAGAACATCTCAACGATATTCACATACTGGTATTGCGGCAGACTTGGGAAGGACACTCTTATCCGCAGATTGCTAAAAGCGCTGGTTATGATGCAGAATATATTAAGTTTGTTGGCTTTCAGTTATGGCAAGTTCTCAGTCGGGCATTTGGAGAAAAAGTCACTAAGAGTAACTTTCAGTCTGTTTTGCGACGGCAAGCACAACAGGCACAAGTTTCCGCATCACTACCAAATAGCCAAATTAGTCACCAGATGGACGCACAAGTCGATCGCAGTGGTACGATCGCCGATCGAACTTTAACTGACTTAACAAAACTCAACAAATCGATTAATTGGGGAGAAGCAATTGATGTTTCTATTTTCTACGGACGTGCAGAGGAATTAGCTTTATTAGAAAAGTGGCTGATCGTCGATCGCTGCCGCCTAGTAACGCTGTTGGGGATGGGTGGAATTGGCAAAACTTCTCTCTCTATTAAAATAGCAGAACGCATCCAAGAACAATTTGATTATATTATTTGGCACAGTCTCTGCAATGCTCCCTCTATCCTCGATTTGTTACTAGAATTGATTCAATTTCTGTCGCACCAACAGGAAACGAATTTACCAGACAGCGTAGATGGTAGAATCTCGCGACTGCTGCACTATCTGCGACAGCATCGGTGTCTGTTAATATTGGATAATATCGAGTCAATTCTACAGGAAGAAGCACGCACGGGTTGTTATCGAGAGGGGTATGAAGGATACGGTCAACTTCTACGCTGCGTAGCCGAAATAAATCATAAAAGTACCCTGCTATTAACCAGTCGAGAAAAGCCGATCGGTTTAGCCGCTAGAGAAGGCGAAACTTTGCCCGTTCGTTCATTACAACTGAAAGGTTTAAGCACTCCCAAAGCACGGATTTTTTTTCAACGCATCGGTTCTTTTCAAGGGTCGGACTCTGAATGGGATATTTTGATATCTCACTATGGAGGAAATCCCCTAGCCTTAAAAATGGTTGCTCCCGCTATTCGCGATTTTTTTGATAGTAGCCTCCCCAAATTTTTAGAACTTTTAAATCAAGGAAGTTTAGTATTTGATGATATTCGCAACCTATTAGACAGGCAATTTAATCGTTTGTTAGATTTAGAAAAAAAGGTGATGTACTGGCTGGCTATTAATCGGGAGCCAGTATCGCTGGGTGAATTACAACAAGATTTAGTTGCAAAATTAACTGTTAAAGAATTACTAGAAGTTTTAGGTTCTCTGCTGAGACATTCTCTGATTGAAAAAACCTCAGACGGCTACACTCAACAACCCGTCGTCATGGAATACATGACGCAACGATTAATCGAGCAAGTCTGCACTGAAATCGCAACCAGCAAAATCGATCTTCTCAGAAGCCTGGCTCTGCTCAAAGCTACAGCTAAAGAATACATTAGAGATACGCAAGCTAGTCTGATACTAAAACCTATTGCCGAGATCCTTTTTTTTTCTTTTGAACGCCAGCAAATCATCGAAAACCAACTCAAACCTATTTTGGCATCGCTGCGCGGTAAACCCACACTAGAAACTGGCTATGTTGCGGGTAATATTATAAATCTATTGTGTCAAATGCAGACAGATTTAAGCGGTTGGGATTTTTCTAATTTAACCGTTTGGCAAGCTTATTTACCCAATACGAATTTGCATTGTGTCAACTTTGCGGGAGCTGATTTAGCTAATTCGGTTTTCGCTCAAGTTCTGGGAAGCGGTTTGTCCATCGCTTTTAGCCCGGATGGAAAACTTTTAGCAATGGGCGATACTAATAGTGAGGTTCATTTGTGGCAAATGCCAGAAGTTAGGCTGCTGAGAACTGGCAAAGAATACGGCAGCATTGTGTTATCTGCTGCTTTTAGTCCAGATGGAAAAACCTTTGCTACTGGCGGTAGTAACGGTACAATTAATTGCTGGGATGTTAGCAGTTGGTCGATTCGTCAAATATTGCAGGGAAATCATAGCAGTGTGCTGGGAGTTGCTTTCAGTCCAGATGGCAAGATGCTTGCTAGTGGCATCGGTGATGGGACTGTGCGTTTTTGGGATTGGAGTCACGGACGATGTTTGCTAACTTTGCCGGCACACAAAAGTCAGGCTTGGTCGATCGCATTTAGTCCTCAAGGTAATATTTTAGCTAGTGGCGGTGATGACGGAATACTTAAACTTTGGGATGTTGCTACCGGACAATGCCTGAAAATATTTGAGACTGACTGTCGTCAAATTCGATCGGTGGCTTTCAGTTTAGATGGTAAAATGGTAGCCCGGGGCGGTCATGACGCTTTGATTCGCATCTGGGATATTAACACGGGTGAACTCGTTAGAATTTGCTCTGGACATTCACAAATAGTAATGTCTGTTGCGTTTAGTCCTGACGGTCAGATTTTAGCAAGTTGCAGCGAAGACAGCACCGTGAGATTGTGGGAAGTGGCATCGGGTGAGTGTCTAAAAACACTCCAAGGACACGCCAGTCGGGTTTCAGCCGTCGCGTTTCGTCCAGATGGCAAAATTTTAGCTAGCACTGGTGAAGACTGTACGGTGAGACTGTGGGATGTTAAAACAGGTCGTTGTCTGAAAACAGTATTGGGGCAAAGCAATCCAGTAAATTCGGTAGTTTTTTCACCCGATGGCAAAACTTTAGCTAGTAGCGATCGCGCCGTGAGATTATGGAATATCAAAACCGGGAAGTGTTTTAAAAGCATCCAGGATGGACGTACTAATCGATTGAAATCCATTGCCTTCAGTCCGAATGGAGACTTGCTGGCGAGTGGATTCTCTGATACGAGTGTCAGGTTATGGGATGCTATGACTGGAGAATGCCTAAAAAGTTTAGAGGGTCATTCTGCTTGGGTTTGGGGAGTCGCCATCAGTCCCGACGGTAAGACATTGGCAAGTTTCAGTGAAGACCAGACGATCGAACTATGGGATATTAGTACAGGGCAATGTCTTTATAGTTGTACTGAGCATCAGAGTTGGGTGATGGGAATTGCTTTTAGTCCTTCAGGTGATATCCTGGCTTCTGCGAGTACCGATAAGACGGTGAAGTTATGGGATGTCAGTACAGGGAAAGTCTTAAGCACTTTGATGGGAAATAGCGGTTGGGTTTGGTCTGTTGTCTTTAGCCCTGACGGTAATATCTTGGCAAGCAGCCACAGTGACGGTAATATCAATTTTTGGGATATCAATACCGGACAATTTTTGACCGCCCTGGAGGGACATGACGGTATTGTTTCATCGGTAATCTTCAATCATGATGGTACACTGTTGGCGAGTGGCGGTCACGATCGAACAGTCAGGTTGTGGGATGTCAGCTTGGGTGAGTGTTTGAATGTTCTCCGGGGGCACGATAATTGGGTTTGGTCTGTTGCTTTCAGTCCTGATGGTCATACTATTGCCAGTGCTAGCCAAGATGAGACAATTAAGCTTTGGGATGTCAGCACGGGTGATCGTATCAAAACTTTGCCTGTTCCGAAACCTTATGAAGGCTTAAATATTGCAGGTGTTAAAGGTGTAACTGAGGCGACTGCGGCGATGCTCAAAACACTGGGAGCAGTTGACAGTTGACAGTTGACAGTTGACAGTTATGGTACCCGAATCAAACCGTTTATGAAATGCTCCTTTGAGACTCTATTCATGATAGTTATTTATGTACTAACCGATGTGGCGGTTGCTTTACCAAAAACCCAAGAAAGCTAATCATTCCGACGCAACTGGATTTGATATTATACCAAATCCGTGTTTACTACCCTTTTTTTTGTATTATTTGTCATTGCGAGGAACGAAGCAATCGCTTAGTCTCTGCGATTGCTTCGTTCCTCCCAATGACGGAGGGTTAGCCATGATATTAAACCCGGATTTGGGATCTGGCTACAATTCGGGAGATGGTGGGGCATCTTGAATTTTGGCGAGTGCTGCTTTAATTTGGGGAGTTGCCAGGAAGTTTTGGGTGGCTGCTATCAAGCGATCGCCCCAGAGGTTGTCTTTGAGAAAAGTTACTGTGGCATAGCGCTTGTCCAATTTCAGGGCGGCTTCTCCCAGCGCTAAACCTTTTTCTTTGTCGCCTTTGGTGTAAAGTGCTACTGCTAGGGCTAGCATTGGTTCTGCTGCTTTGTCGTCGATCGCGATCGCTTCTTGCCAGCGTTTGATGGCACTATCGACATCTCCCATTTCGTATTTGACTAATCCGATATTGTTGATAGCCGGCCAGAGTTTTTTTTCTAAAGCAAAGGCTTTTTCATATTGGGCGATCGCGCGATCGAACTGCTTTAGCTTGTAAAAAGCGTTACCTAAATCAAATAATGCGCCCGGAGTGTCGGGCTTTATTTTTAACCCTGCTTGCAAATATTCGACTGCTTTCTCGTAGTTCGCTTTCCGAAAGTGAGCTTCTCCCAAGACAAATTTAATTGAGGCATTTTCTGGCGCCAGAGATTGAGCTTGCCCCAAAGCTTCAATGCCTTTGTCAAACTGCTCGATTTGAAGGTACAAGCTGCCTAACAAAGTCCAAGTTTGAGAATTCTTGGGGGCTAACTGCGTCGCGAGTTCGGCGCTGGGGACGGCGAGTTGGAACTGCTGGAGTCTCGCTAGCTGAACGGCTCGTTCTGCAAGGCTCAAGGCTGTCTGTTCGAGTCCGGCCGAGTCGATTTGCAGGGTGTAAGGCAAGAGTGCCTGACAGGCAACTGGCTTGGGCATTGTCCACAAACCGAGTGCGAGTACCAGAGATAGTAAAGGAATGCGATTAGGCACTGTATAGCCCCAAAAAAAAATATAATGGTTTCTCGATCGCCTATAATAACTCATATTTTTGAGTTTTGATATTGTTTCTTGACTCGCAACCCTTCCTACTTTTGAGTTGAATAGTTCCCAAATTCTGTTTTTACTCAGCTCTCAGACTTTTGATTTACTGCTTTTTTGCGGACTAAAGTCCTCACTACGAACCTGTTTTTACTCAGCTCTCAGGCTTTTGATTCACTGCTTTTTTGCGGACTAAAGTCCTCACTACGAACCTGTTTTTACTCAGCTCTCAGGCTTTTGATTCACTGCTTTTTTGGGGACTAAAGTCTTCACTACGAACCTGGTAATTTCTTGACTCTTACGGAATTTATGAAGTTTATTTCACATTTTAAATAACTACCATAAAATCGGTTTGTAGTCAGGACTTTAGTCCTCCGAGTTTTCCGGGGAATGACTGGTTTCATTACCTACCTTTGCCACTCAATAATAGTTTTGATTCACTGTTTTTTTTGCGGGTTCAAGTCTTCACTACGAACCGGATAAATTATTCAATTTTAGGAATTTGAGTTAGTTAATAAAGTCTGTTGAATTTGGTCTAACAATTGTGCTGCTGACAAGGAAGAAGGCAAAATTTTGGCAGATACTTCTTGCAGCAGAAAGTCGATCGCCTCCGATTCCGAATTTACAGCAGAGCGATCGTCCCAGACTAAAATTGGCAGTTTGACAGCCATTTGCCGCAGGTTCGATAGCGCTTGCAGCATCGCGGACGATTCTGAGGGAGTATCGCGCAAGCACAGCAACACTAAGTCCACGCTTTGATATTGCAACTGCTGCAAAACTTCTGTCCAGCAGGGGGCGATCGCCCCTCGAAAGCCTGCGGTTTGGATGTACTGAATCAAAGCTTGAAAGTTGGGAGTAGAAAACTTGGCATGGGGTACGGGAATGTCGGCTTTGGTCGATCGATCGCCCTTTGCCAATTCTCCTGTCGAATTCCCCCCAGTGGTGCAGTGCAAGTCCGGTAAAGTAGAAATGTCAGCAAATAAAATGCTGGGCTTCCAACTCATGCCCGCAGCTACTTGAATCACTTGCCACAAGGCAGATGCCCCCAACCCGGTGCCTGAGGTTTCACCGCCTTCAGGACTCCCGCCTGCCAAACAGGGAAATACCGACAATCCTTTGACTTGATTTGCTAGTTGCGTCGTTACGGGGTCTAAAGTCACTAAGGGCAGAGAACCCAAATTTCGAGACAGACTTAACTGTTCGATAAAAGCTAAGGCGTTTTGCAGTTGGCTCGTACTGTCCAAGACGATCGCATCGGGCCGCCAAATTCGGGCCACGAGTTCTGCTTGGCCGAGATCGTCTGCTTCCAAAACTCGGCAGTAGTTGGGGTTGAGCAGTAAAGCAGAACCTTGAGAAGAACTGTTTTGCGGGCTGAGCCACAACACGGTTAAAGAACTCCTCACCTTGCTCGTACTGGCATCGGGGCGACCGATCGAGTCTGCCAACAGCCGCCGTAAAGCGGCTTCTTCCACCGGCAAGCTCAAAAAGCCTTCGGCGCGGTTGACAGAAGCCCGTTCTTTTTCGCCTCTGGTGGCTGTGACGATCGCCGGAATCGATCGGGTATCCGGATCGCTCTTCAGCAGCGTCAGCACGTCCCAACCGGACAGCAGCGGCAGCAGCGGGTTGAGGAAAATCGCTTCGGGACTGAACCTGCGAGCTTTTTCCAGCGCTTCGGTGCCGGAACGGGCGACTATTACTTGGTAGCCCAAACCAGAGAGGACTTTGCTTAAATCTTCGATATATTTAGGAACTGCTTCGACTATTAACACTAAACGAGAGCGAGAATTGGCGATCGGAATCTGATATTTTGGTTTGAATAATTCTTCCTCGTTCCCTGTATGTGCTGGGAATTCTTCCCCGCTATTTCCCGGAGGATTTGGAGGCAGCAACAATGTAAATTGAGAGCCTTGGTTTTCTGAGGAAATAAACGAAACGTCTCCGCCGTGGAGACGGGCGAGCCGTTGAGTCAGTACCAGTCCCAGTCCGGTTCCTTGAAAGCGCCTAGTGAGGGGGCTTTCAAGCTGTTGAAATTTCTGAAAGATCAGGTGCTGTTTGTCAGCCGGGATGCCGATACCGGTATCCCAAACTGTGAAGGCGAGCCAACCTTCCCAAACATTTACTTTCAATCCTATTTTGCCGCCAGCTTCGGTGAATTTTAGGGCGTTGGAAAGGAGGTTAACGAGCATTTGTCGCAGCCTTAGTTCGTCGGCAATTAAATAGCTCACTCCCGGCTCTATTTCGAGTGTAAATTCGATTTTCGCAGGTGGTTCTTCTTGAGAAGCTTCGCCCTTGGTTTGGCTGGGCTGGGAAGGTGATTTTTCTTCTTGCTGTTGCAGTTGTTTTGCTTGTTCAAAGGCTCTTTTGCAGGTGGCTGCTATTTCGACTGGTTCCGGAATTAGTTCTAGCTGCCCGGTTTCCATGCGGGTCAAGTCTAAAATGTCGTTCACTATTGTCATCAAATGCCGCCCGCTTTGATGGATTAGTTTGGCGTAGCGTGTTTGGCGATCGTTGAGTTCTCCGATCAATTTATCTTTGAGGAGGCTGGACAAACCGAGGACGGCGGTGAGAGGGGTTTTTAGTTCGTGGCTGATGCAGGATAAAAATTCGTCTTTTAGTCGGTTGAGGTGGATTAAATCTGCATTTTTTGCTGCTAGTTCTTTGGCGACTAAATGTTCTTCGGTGACATCTTGTCCCATTACTAAAATTAGTTGATTTGAGAGTGGCTGTTTGACAAATTGCCAGATCCGTTCTTGACCTGTTTGTACGGGACAGTCACAAATATATGTATCTGGTTTGCCGGCGGTGGGACACCAAGCTGGAGCGGTTAAGGTTGATGGGGAGGCGGCGGCGTACAGGGGTAGCGGACAACTGGTGGCTGCGGTTCCATCACGGGCGGCGAAGCTATCCCGCAGCCCCTCGCCCGATCGACTTGCTCCTACTAGGCTCCTGCACTCAGAGGTGACGGCCTCTACTTCCACGCTCTTGTATTCTTTTGTTACATGGCTTGTTTTGTGGGCCGAGTGTTTGCCCAAATTTGCCGTTGGTTCTGGAACTGGATCTGGGCCAGCTCCCAGCAAAATCCGCCACGCTGCGTTTTGGCTGACTATTTGGCCGGTGGGAGTTTGCAATCTCAGGGGTAGGGGCAGTTTTTCTAGGAGTTGGACTAGGGAGTTGAGGTTTTCCGAGGGTTTCAATCCTGCTTCTAGGAAGCGCACTTGAGATCCTAGGGCTGTGGCGATGGCTGCGGAAACCGTGGTTAATTCAATTTCTTTGACTGCTGTGGGTTCGGGCCTCAGGCTGCTGTTAAGTGCGGCGAATTGCAGCAGGCTCTGACACTCTAGCATTCCTAAAAATTTCCCGCTGGCATCTGTCAGGGCGATCGGGCTTTTGGAGCCACCACCGGCGCTAAGGCCAGACTCCCCAGGGGTGTTCAGTTCCTCTATTTGCAAATATTCCCAGAATTCGCTGACGCTCAGAGTCCCAGGGATTACCCGGATCGGCTCTATCGGCAGCGAACTTGCTGACAAAGGTTGCTCCCAGTCGTTTGTGCGATCGATCGCCCAGACCCAAAAGCTGCTCAGGTAAACTAATCCTAGGGGTTGTAGCTGTTCGTTGACTACTGCAATTCGATCGCAGTTGCCCTGGCTGAAAATTGACTGTAGCGATGATAGCGCCGCCGTTTGGAGGCACAGCGGCACTAGCTCGATAAAATTTTTGAGACTGGGGCTGGTGGTTGACATAACAAACCTGAGAGTCTGCTATCAATAGCAGTAATATTTTTGATACCCAATGTAGCTGCCGATCTTTTGTATCTTATTTAGTTTTATACCAGTTCTCGATCGAGTCCCGTCGTGGCACCGAGACCTGCGAATTTGATGCCTGCACCTGATTTGAGGCAACTACCAATTATTTTAAGGCTTAAGCTTAATTGCAGAAATCAGGATGGGGGTGCTTGACACATCTGCCAATAAGTACACTTTGACGAGACGATCCCGCTACTAAAAGCCGATCGCCTATTTGGCAGTTAAGATTGGTTACAATAAATGTTTAAATGATTGTTAAAATGTTAAGTATTTTATATAAGGAGATATCAACTCTGAGCGATCCAGCACTTTCGGGCAACTTGGGTAGTTCACCTAGAGGTTTGCTGCCCCAACTGTCGATCGGTATTTTTATCCGCTCTGAAAAAATTGCCAGCGATGCGATCGAGCTTTTGAGCGGGGAACGCTATACGTTAACCCACATTAAGTCGGCGGTGGAGTTTTTGGGATTCCTCAAGCACAATTACCACCTCGATTGTTTGGTTTTTGACGTAGATGACGTAGATAGGGATTTGCAATTGCTTTTGAGCAAGCTGCAAGAACGATCGCTCTTTTTACCTGCTGTGATTTTTTTGCCCCAGCCGGCATGGGATGGCAGCCAAGAATCACCACCCTCAGATACTTTGGAGGGCGTGGCGAGTACCGCCGAGAAGAGTCAAGAGCAAAAAAGTTGTGCTTTTTTTTATCACCCGGCTGAGGTGCAACTACCAATCGCGAGATCGAGCGACCTAGGTACAAGTATCGATCGGGCGATCGCACAATTTCTGAAACTTTCAACTCCGGTTCCTGTCAATGACCAATCCCCAAGGGTCGATGCCACCGCCCAATTGACTGCTCAAAGTTTACTCCAACGACAGCAGCGCCGACTTGCGGAAAAATTACGGGAGCGATTAGGATACTTAGGTGTGTATTATAAAAGAAATTCTCAGATTTTTTTGCGAAATCTTTCGGGAGAAGAGAAGCAAAAGTTTCTGGAGCAACTCAAGTCAAGTTATCGCGACATCGTTTTAAATTATTTTTCCGAAGATACTGCGGTCAACAATCAAATCGATGAATTTGTAAATTTGGCTTTTTTTGCCGACGTTTCCGTGACTCAAATTGTAGAAATTCACATGGGATTGATGGACGAATTTGCTAAACAACTAAAATTAGAAGGCCGCAGCGAGGAAATATTGCTCGATTACCGCTTGACTCTGATTGACGCGATCGCTCATCTGTGCGAAATGTACAGGCGATCCATTCCCAAAGAGACATCTCAAGTTTAGTTGACAGTTGACAGTTGACAGTTGACAGTTGACAGTTGACAGCTTACCCCCAAGCGCAGTCGAAGGGATGAGGGCCACCTCTACCTGGAAGTCCGAGGATTGGAGTAATGAATAGTCTGATTTTAATTTCTCCCTACAAGGGCTCCGGCTTTAAACCAATTCTTTCTGGCAAAAGCAAGAAGCAAGAAGGAAAAAGGAAGGCAAAATTTAACAAACTAGAAAGGAGAAGACAGTCGGCAGGGCTAGACAGAGGCTGAAATTATTATAAAATAACAAAGAACAGCGGATTCAAGACCAATAACAACTACAACTAACATCTGTCAACTAACACTCAACATTTAAAAAAGTTCATGAGTCCTCTGAAGAAAACCTACATTCTGAAGCTGTACGTTGCCGGAAATACTCCGAACTCAGTGCGAGCTTTGAAAACCCTAAAAGACATCCTAGAACAGGAATTTCAAGGAGTCTATGCCCTGAAAGTCATAGACGTTCTCAAAAATCCTCAGCTAGCAGAAGAGGACAAAATTCTAGCAACCCCCACCCTAGCGAAAATCCTGCCGCCGCCGGTGCGAAAAATTATCGGCGATTTGTCCGATCGCGAGAAAGTTCTGATAGGATTAGATTTACTCTATGAAGAACTTCGTGAAGAAGACCTGAATTCATAAGATAATCAGAAGACAGTCATTAATCAGCAGTCAGCAGTCATTACTTATTGACCAAGAGCCCAAACTACAAACTGGGTATAAAGACTCATGAGCTGGGGTTAATGAGTGACAACTAAAGAATACTGAGAGTTGACAAAAATCGACATGAATGAAATTAGTCAAACGGTGCAACCAGAAGGATTGGTAACGGCAGGCGTTGAAAAAATTCGCACAATGATTGAGGGTTTCGATGACATCAGTCACGGCGGAATGCCCATTGGCAGAACCACCCTCGTCAGCGGCACGTCAGGAACGGGAAAAACTTTATTTGCCGTACAATTTATATATAACGGAATCACCCATTTTGACGAACCTGGAGTGCTCGTAACTTTTGAAGAATCTCCGACAGATATTATTAAAAATGCTTGCAGTTTCGGTTGGGATTTGGCACGGCTAATCGATGAAGGCAAGCTATTTATTTTAGACGCTTCCCCCGATCCCGAAGGTCAGGATATTGTGGGAAACTTTGATTTATCTGCTTTAATCGAGCGAATTCAGTACGCCATTCGCAAGTACAAAGCCAAGCGCGTTTCTATAGATTCAGTAACAGCCGTATTTCAGCAGTACGAAGCTGCATCTGTGGTGCGCCGAGAAATCTTTCGCTTAGTTGCGCGCCTCAAACAAGTAGGCGCAACTACAGTTATGACTACCGAACGGGTTGAAGAATACGGCCCGGTAGCGCGGTTTGGAGTGGAAGAGTTTGTGTCAGATAATGTCGTGATTGTTCGGAACGTCTTGGAAGGCGAACGCCGCCGCCGCACCATCGAAATTTTGAAGTTGCGCGGTACAACTCACATGAAGGGTGAATATCCTTTTACTATGACCAATGATGGCATTAATATTTTCCCCTTGGGGGCCATGCGATTAACTCAAAAGTCTTCTAACGTGCGGGTTTCTTCCGGCGATAAAACTCTCGACGAGATGTGCGGCGGCGGTTTCTTTAAAGACTCGATTATTTTGGCTACCGGTGCGACGGGAACCGGCAAAACCCTGTTGGTAAGCAAGTTCTTGCAGAATGCTTGTATGAACGGCAATCGGGCACTACTTTTTGCCTATGAAGAGTCGCGGGCTCAGTTGTTCCGCAATGCTTATTCTTGGGGCATTGATTTTGAGGAAATGGAACACAAAGGACTGCTGAAGCTGCTGTGTACTTACCCCGAATCTGCGGGCTTGGAAGACCACTTGCAGACGATTAAATCAGAAATTGCTGAGTTCAAACCTTCTCGAATTGCCATAGACTCGCTTTCAGCCCTAGCTAGGGGTGTCAGCAATAATGCTTTCAGACAATTTGTGATTGGGGTGACAGGTTTTGCGAAGCAGGAAGAAATCACCGGCTTTTTCACGAATACCAGCGACCAGTTTATGGGTTCTCATTCGATTACGGACTCCCATATTTCTACGATTACTGACACGATTATCATGCTTCAGTATGTAGAGATTCGAGGCGAAATGTCGCGGGCAATTAATGTGTTTAAGATGCGCGGTTCGTGGCACGACAAAGGGATTCGAGAATACACGATTACTGAAAGAGGCCCACAAATTAAAGATTCGTTCCGCGGCTACGAACGGATAATCAGCGGTTCTCCAACTCGGATTTCGGTTAATGAGAAGAGTGAGTTATCCCGGATTCTCCAGGGCGTCCAAGGTCAAGACGATGACGATATTTGACAATCGGCAGTCTGTTGTAGGGTGCGCGGTGCGCGCTGCTGTGTTCTGAAATCGCCCACACAGCCAGAACTCCTTTACCAGGAAGAATTGGTTGAAAGCCCCAACCCCGATTGGGAGAAATTCAAATCAGACTATTTATTACTCCAATCTTCTTCCTTGTAGGTAGAGGTCGCTCTCTGGGAGTCAACTGTCAACTGTCAACTGTCAACTGTCAACTGTTGAACATTGGTCATAAAAAAGATCGATCGTTCGCGATCGATCTTTTTATTAATTTCAGTGAGCACGGAGGGATTTGAACCCCCGACCCTCAGGACCGGAACCTGATGCTCTATCCACTGAGCTACGTGCCCTCAACGTTTTTTGAGTATAACACGTCTTGTCGAAAATGGCTAGTCGATCGAGCAAATTCGATCGACCCTCTCCAAACCGCTGGGCCGATGCGGGTTCTACTCGCCCGCGCGTATCGTGTATCAGGCACTTCTCGCAGCCTGAGACGGCAAATTTTGACAATTATCGTCAAAATAATAGGACAATGGGTAAAATAATATACTTTAATCTAAGCAAAGATTAGGCTCACATTCGATCGCGGTTCAGCGTCTACCACAGCTAATACAGCCCGCATCAATTTCCTCTAGCTAGTAGGTAGTAGATGGCGCTGCTGTTGCCATCAAGTAAATAATTCTCTGGAATCCCCTTGTAATTCCCGGTAAAAGCTGGTAGTCTGGATGTAGAACAAAAATACCGCCAGCAATGACTAAGTATGTCACACCGCGAAAAGCTTGCGAAATCCTGCAAGTCTCAGAAAAAACTCTTAGGAACTGGGAACTTGCAGGCAAAATCGCAACAATCAGAACCCCCTCCAACCAGCGACGCTACGACATTGAGAGTGTTCTTGGAACCGGGCAAAACCGAATCACCGCCATCTATGCCAGGGTTAGCAGTTACAAGCAGCGAGACGACCTCGAACGACAAGTCAGCTACCTGCAAAACCTCTACCCGCAAGCCAAAGTCTTCAAAGATATCGGTGGCGGACTCAACTTCAAAAGAAAAGCGCTGCTTGCCCTTTTGGGACAAGTCATGTCAGGAGATGTCTCAACAGTTGTGGTCGGACACCAAGATAGGCTTGCGAGGTTTGGTGGCGACCTCATCAAATGGATATGCGAGCAAAACAATTGCCAACTCATGGTTCTCAGTAGAAACGAGTTGTCTCCAGAGCGAGAAATGGTTGAAGATATCCTTGCCATCATCCACGTCTTTAGTTGCCGACTCTACGGACTCCGTAAGTACAAATCTACTATCAAAGAAGATCCGAGTCTACCCGGAAACGGAGTTAGCAGCGAAATGGAGGACTTGGATTGCAGCAAGTAGATGGTGTTACAACCAAGCAATTGCCATTCTTAAGGACGAAAAAATTGGCAAATACGATCTGAGAAAAAAGATCATGGATTCAGTACCAGCTTGGGTTTCCGAACAACCTTACAACCCACGCCAAATGGCAGTATTTCAAGCTTTTGAAGCGCACAAAGCCGCCAAAAAGTCAAAAGGAATGGCAAAGTTTAGAAGCCGTTTTGATGGGTCTCAGACTATCAGGTTTCAAGTTGCCAATTGGAAGTCTGGAACTTTTTATCCGCAGGCGACCAAAGGACTATTATTTAAAGCCGCTGAACCAATTGTAGAAGTAATGGAACACGAGCCAACACTATCATTAATCAATGGGCAATGGTTTATTTGCTATGCAGTTGACACTGCAAGACTAGACCCGACCCAAAGTGACTTGGCTATTGCTTTAGACCCTGGTGTCAGAATGTTTCTAACTGGTTTTGACGGTCGTGATATCTTGGAGATAGGCTCATGTGATATAGGACGCATCTACCGACTGGCAAGACATTTAGATAAATTGATGTCAAGAATAGGGTTAAACAAGGGAGGGCAATTTAAACGATTGAGGTACTGCCTGAGAAAGTCAGCAGCAAAAATTCGGATCAAGATTAAAGCCTTGGTCAACGAGCTACACAAAAAGGCAGCCAAATACCTAGTCACAAAATATAAAGTGATTTTCTTGCCGACCTTTGAGACGCAGCAAATGGTAAAAAAAGGTAAGCGCAAACTAGCTACTAAAACAGCTAGAGCAATGGTTACCTTAAGTCATTACCGTTTCAAGCAAATGTTGAAGCATCAGGCTGTTAAATATGGCAGCACTGTAGTAGACGTAACGGAAGAATACACATCAAAAACCTGTTCAAAATGTGGACATATTCACATTAAATTAGGCGGGTCTAAAAAATTTAAATGTCCAGAATGCGGACACATTCTAGACAGAGACTTAAATGGCGCTTTCAATATTTTATTGAAAGCTTTGAGAGATACCTCCTTGACAGGAGAGCTTGCTGCTTTCTCCGTCTTGCCATACACGGCTAATTCGGGCTTAGTCCTGGATTTACCGGGTTAAATGTATCTGTTAAGATAAGCTCTCCAAGAACGGTTCTAGGCTAAGTTCACCAAACCTCTGAATCTTATGATTGATAAAATGTTAGATAAATTATCGCTGAGAACTGTTCTCATAGTTCCATTTGTGCTGCAAATCGTCGCAGCCGTGGGACTCGTAGGATATCTCTCTTTTAGAAACGGACAAAAAGCAGTTAATAATCTTGCCACTCAGTTAATGAGCGAGGTGAGTTTGCGTGTCGAGCAAAACCTGCAAGTTTACCTGACTACTCCCCATCAAATCAATCAAAGCAAGCTGGATGCTGTCAAACTCGGGTTGTTAAAGATGGAAAACTTATCAGATTGGGAGAAATATCTTTGGCGGCAAGTCCAATTATATCCCTATATCAATTTTACCTCCGTTGGCAACAAGAAAGGAGACTATCGAACCGGAGAAAAACTGTCAAATGGCTCTCTAATGATTAATTTGTCAGGCAAATCTACAGGTTTTGATTTTTATTCTTACAATACTAATAATACAGGCGATCGCACTACCGTAACAACAGTTGTCAAAAACTTTGACATCCGCGAACATCCTTCGTACCAAAATGCGGCTAATGTCGGCCAACCAACTTGGAGTTCCGTTTATATTTCGTTTCTAGAACCGACCTTAATACTCAGCGCGCTCCAACCCGTATACGACAACAATCAGCTACAAGGAGTATTAATTTCTGCCTTGCGTCTCGACCATATTGGGAGATTTTTAAACAGTCTCAAAATTGGCAAAACTGGGCAAGCATTTATTATCGAAAAAAATGGTACATTACTGGCAACTTCAACTGTCGAACAACCATTCCGTACCAAAGACAATAATAAAAAAGAACTGTTCAAAGCAGAAGAGAGTATTGACCCCTCGACTCAAGCTACAGCTAAATATGTAGCAGTTCGGTTTCAGCAATTAAAGGAAATTAAAAGTTCCTATCTCTTGAATTTTGAAATAGACGGCAAGCGACAATTTGTCAACATTCTACCTTTCCAAGACGGCAAAGGTTTGGACTGGCTGATTGTGGTAGTTGTTCCTGAAGCAGATTTCACCGAACAAATCGATGCCAATACTCGCATGACAATTTGGCTTTGTTTGGCAGCTTTAGCCATAGCTGTAGTTATCGGCATTCAGACTTCTCGGTGGGTGACAAATCCAATTTTGCGCTTAAATACAGCAGCTAAAAATATTGCTAAAGGCGAATGGGATACCACAGTAGAAAGCGAACGTTCCGACGAATTGGGAGAATTAGCCAAGTCATTTAACAGCATGGCTCAACAACTGCAACAATCTTTTGCAACTTTAGAACACCGAGTGCAAGAGCGGACTGCCGAATTGGCTGTAGCCAAGGACAAGGCGGAAGTAGCCAATCAAGCTAAAAGTGCCTTTCTGGCTAACATGAGTCACGAATTGCGATCGCCCCTCAATGCAATTCTCGGCTTTTCCCAACTGATGACTCGCAGCCAAACTCTATCCCGAGAACACCAAGAAAATCTTAGCATAATTAGCAGCAGCGGAGAACACCTGCTCACCCTGATTAATAACGTGCTCGATTTATCTAAAATTGAATCGGGGCGCACCACCCTCAATCCCAAAAAATTCGACCTCTATCGCCTGCTACACGACTTGGACGATATGTTTCAAATCAAAGCAGATGACAAGCATTTGCAGTTAGTTTTCGATCGCAGTCCCGATCTACCGCAATACGTAGAAACTGACGAGTTAAAATTGCGACAAATATTAATTAATTTGCTAAATAACGCTCTTAAATTTACAGAATATGGCGGTGTTTCTGTCAGGGCTAGCAAGCATTCAACCAGCCAAAATCAACAGAAAAAATCAGTAAATAATTCTGTATCAAAAACCTACAAACATACCGAAGATGAGGCTAGTAATGGCATTAATTTTCCACATTTAACTATGTCAGAAAATGCGAGTTATAAAACCCAAAATGACGGTTCAGCTTCTGCCTCGTCTTTCTTTATTCATTTTGAAGTCGAAGATACTGGCCCAGGTATTGCCGCCAATGAATTAGACAATCTTTTTGAAGCTTTCGTGCAAACCCAGGCAGGCAAAGATTCCCAAGAAGGTACAGGCTTGGGATTGCCAATTAGTCGCAAATTTGTGGAATTAATGGGTGGCGAAATGAGCGTAAATTCTACTGTCGGGAAGGGAACTAATTTTAAGTTTGATATCCAAGTTTTGGCTGTTGATGCGGCTGATATTGAAAGCAAAAAACCGACTCGCCATGTGATTGCCCTGGAACCCAACCAACACCCCTATCGAATTTTGATAGTAGATGATAAACCGCTCAACCGTCAATTGTTAATTAAACTTCTCAATCCTCTGGGTTTTGAACTGAAAGAAGCTACTAACGGTCAAGAAGCTATTGACATTTGGGATAGTTGGGAGCCGCATTTAATTTGGATGGACATGAGAATGCCCGTGATGGACGGCTACGAAGCAACACAATACATTAAAGGAACTATTAAAGGTCAAGCTACTGCTATTATTGCGCTGACTGCGAGCGTTTTGGAGGAAGAACGGGCTGTAATTTTGTCGGCGGGCTGCGATGCTTTTATGCGGAAACCTTTCCGGGAAGCCGATATTTTCGATGCTATGCACAAACATATCGGAGTACGCTATATTTATGAAGATCCGGGGCAAGCTAACTCATCGGCAGTCAAAGAGCGCGATCGCGAAATGACTGCGGCTGACTTCCTGAAATTGCCTGAGTCGCTGGTAGCTGATTTAAAGCTGGCGATACTGAAAGTGGATATGGATTTCATTGAGAGTGCGATCGACCAAATTAGATTAAAGGATACAGTAACTGCTGCTGCGATCGCCAATTGTATAGAAAATTTCGAGTACGACAAAGTTTTAAAGTTAATCTCTCAAGCAAGCTCACATGAATAATGACATTCCTAGTACCCCTCCCGGTAATATTTTAGTAGTGGACGATACCCCAGCGAATTTGCGACTGCTAGCCGGAATTTTGAATGGCAAGGGCTATAAAGTCCGCCCCGTACCGAGCGGCGAGTTAGCACTTTCGGCCGCACAAGGTATGCCTCCCGATTTGATTTTGCTGGATATTATGATGCCCGAAATGAACGGGTATGAAGTTTGCGAAAAAATTAAAGCTGATGAACGCACTCGCGACATTCCGGTGATTTTTATCAGCGCGATAAATGACGTACTAGATAAGGTTAAAGCTTTTGCTGTGGGCGGAGTTGATTATATTACCAAACCCTTTCAGATGGAAGAGGTATTAGTTAGGGTAGAAACCCATTTAGCAATGTGCCAGTTGCAAAAAAAACTCAAACAGAAAAACGATGAACTGACAATCACTTTAGAGCAACTGCAAGCAACTCAGGAGCAATTAGTTCAATCGGAAAAAATGGCTGCCTTAGGGCAACTGATTGCAGGCATTGCTCACGAAATTAATACGCCGCTAGGGGCGATTCGATCGTCTATTGGGAATATCACCGGCTTTTTGGATAACAATCTCGACAGTTTGCCAGTTTTTTTTAAAGAACTGTCTGCCGAACGCCAGCACGATTTTTTGAGTTTAATGTACAGTTCCCGCCAACAAACTTACTCTTTATCTACGCGAGAAAAACGGGAATTTAAAAGAGGCGTGAAGCAGCAACTAGATGCGGAAGGGATTGATAATGCTGACAGCCTTGCTAGCATTTTAGTCAATATCGGATTGCAAGGAAATGTGCAAGAATTCGTGCCGTTGCTCAAAGACCCTGACAGCGAAAATATTATCAAAACCGCCTACGATTTTGCTAGTATTCAAAAAAGCGCCAGAACCATCGCTACCGCTACAGAACGCGCTGCAAAAGTCGTTTTTGCTCTCAAAAATTATGCGCGTTACGATGTGCATGGGGATAAACTAGAAGTGAATATCACTGATGGAATTGAAACTGTATTAACTCTTTATCAGAACCAGCTAAAACAAGGTGTAGAAATCGTCAGAAACTATCAAGCTCAATTGCCTCCGGTATTGTGTTATCCAGACGAACTCAATCAAGTTTGGACAAATTTAATTCACAATGCCTTACAAGCGATGGACAATCAAGGAACTTTAACAATTGACGCCTGGGAGCAAGATACCAACTTTGCCGTAAAAATTACCGACAGCGGCGCTGGAATTTCACCGGAGATTTTGCCGAAAATTTTTGAGCCGTTTTTTACGACCAAACCAGCGGGAGAAGGCAGCGGATTAGGATTGGATATTGTCAAAAAAATCATTAAAAAACATCAGGGTACAATTGATGTGGAGTCGGTGCCCGGTCAAACTGCATTTACAGTGTCTTTGCCGATTAATTTAATTGAGTAGGTAAAACACCAGACTGAAATCTGGGGCTAAAAATTTGCAGTCTAGGCGCGCGGAATGTAGAATTTGGAAAACGGCGTGCTGCCCATCCGGGTTCACCCTGCCAGACGAAAGGAGGAAACTAGCGATGTCTAAACCAGCAATTTTGTGTGTTGACGATGAAGTAGCGGTGTTGGAAAGTCTGGAAATTGAACTGCAACATGCATTTAAGGGTAAATATCTTTGCGAATTTGCTGAAAGTGCTGCCGAAGCACTGGAGATTATTGAAGAGCTGTGTGAAGATGAGGTTAACATTCTAGTTATTGTCTCTGATTGGTTGATGCCTGGAATGAAAGGAGATGAGTTGCTGATTAAAATTCATCAAAAATATCCGCAGATTGTGACAGTTATGCTGACGGGACAAGCGGAAAAAGAAGCAATTGAACGCACAAAATCTCAAGCCAATCTTCATGCTTTTATACAAAAACCTTGGCAAAATCAAGAATTAATTGAAGCGATTAAGTCTGGTCTAGCAAAGTTATGAAAAAACCTGTAATTATTTGTGTGGATGATGAGCAGACTATACTCGATAGTCTGGAAATAGACCTGCTAAAAGCCTTTGAAGATAAATATTTAATTGAAACTGCCCAAAGCGGCGAAGAAGCTTTGGAATTGCTGTCTGAACTTTTAGCAGAACAGTATGAAGTTCCTTTGATTATTTCCGATCATATCATGCCGAATATGAAAGGAGACGAGCTATTGAGAAGCGTTCATGCCATCTCGCCGAGAACTCTCAAGATTATGCTGACGGGGCAGGCTAATTTGGAGGCGGTAGCCAATGCTATTAATTATGCTAAATTGTACCGATACATACCTAAGCCTTGGCAAACGGATGATTTAAAATTAACTGTTACTGAGGCAATCTACAGATATTTTCAAGATAAACAATTAGCCGAAAAACAAATAGAACTTCAGGAAATGAATCAGGAGTTGGCAAGATTAAACCGCAAGCAGGCGATGCTGATTGCCAAACTCCACGAAAACGAAAGTCGGTTGACGCAATACCTGGAAGCGATGCCGTTGGGCGTGTGCGTGCTTGATGCGAACGGTCAATCTTTTTATGCTAATCAAAAGGCACGGGATGTATTTGGAAAAGGCAATGTACCCCATATTAATTCAGAGCAGAAAGCAGCAATTTATCAATTCTATAAAGCCGGAACTAATCAGAGATGTCCTGTGGAAGAATTGCCAATTATGCAGGCGCTGCGGGGCGAAAGTGTGCGGACTGAGGGTGTAGAAATTCGGACTGGTAATAAGGTGATTCCGGTGGAGAGTTGGGCGACTCCTATTTATGATTCTCTCGGGGATATTTGTTACGGGATTATTGCTTTTACTGATATTACGGAACGCAAGCAAGCTGAAGCAGCGCTGGTGCAAGCTGAAGAGAAGTATCGCCGGATATTTGAAAATGCTCTCGAAGGTATTTTTCAGACTGCACCTGACGGAACTTTGATCAGCGCTAATCCTGCTCTCGCTCAAATCTATGGCTATGATTCTCCTGAAGAATTGATGGCAAGTGTTAATGATTTTCAGCGCCAATTGTACGTGCAACCGCACCGCCGTCAAGAGTTTTTTGAGTTGATGCAAGAGTACGGTACTGTGTCTGAGTTTGAGTCGGAAGTTTACCGCCGAGATGGCACTGTTATCTGGATTTCTGAGGATGCGCGTACTGTTTTTGATGCTAGGGGTGAACTGCTTTACTATCAGGGTTTTGCTGAGGATATTACTTTGCGAAGACTTGTAGATGCGGAACGCCTGAAGTTTACGAATGATTTGGAAAAAGCTTTGATAGCTGAAGAAAAGTTCAATGAAGCGCTGTTAGAAAGCGAAAATCGGCTGACTCAATTGCTGGAAGCGGTGCCGGTGGGTATATTTGTGGTTGATGGTATTGGGAAACCTTGTTACATGAATTCTTGGGCTGAGAAAATACTTGGCAAAGGCTTGGTTTCTGATGTTATTCCTAGCACTTTGCCGGAAGTTTATCAAACTTACTGCGCCGGAACTAATGAGCTTTATCCAAGCGAGAGACAACCGATTGTGCGGGCGCTGGGGGGGGAAGTGGTGCACTCTGATGATGCAGAAATTCACCGCCCGGAGAGGATTGTGCCGATCGAGATTTGGGCGACTCCAATCTACGACGAACGGAAAAACATTGTTTACGCGATCGCAGTTTTTCAAGATATCACAGAGCGTCAACAGGTGGAAACCGAGCGCCGCCAATTTACAAACGAGCTGGAAAAAGCTTTGGCAGCGGAAGAAAAATTAACAGATGCTTACGGGCGGTTTGTGCCGCACCAATTTCTCCACTTTCTCGGATATGAAAGTATTCTGGACGTAAAATTAGGCGATCAGGTGCAGAAAGAAATGTCGGTGTTGTTTTCAGATATTCGGAATTTCACGGCTCTTTCAGAACAGATGAGTCCTGAAGAAAATTTTCAATTTATTAATGCTTATTTGTCGCGGATGGAACCGGCAATTACTGAAAATTTTGGGTTTATTGATAAATATATTGGCGATGCGATTATGGCGCTGTTTAATGGCAGTGCGGACGATGCGGTGAAAGCTGGAATTGCGATGCTAGAACAGCTTAATGAGTATAATATGAGTCGCAGTCGGCCCGATCGCGCGCCGCTGCAAATTGGCATTGGCATCAATACGGGTTCTTTGATGTTAGGCACGGTTGGCGGCCAAAGTCGGATGGATAGCACGGTGATTAGCGATGCGGTTAATTTGGCTTCCCGTGTGGAAAGTTTGACGAAAGAGTATGGAGTTTCGATGTTAATTACTCACAATACTTTTGTACAGTTAAATGATGTTTATGATTTTAGGTTGATCGATCGCGTTACAGTCAAAGGCAAATCGCGCATGGTTACGGTTTATGAAATATTTACGGCCGATCCGCCCGAGTTGCGGCAGAAAAAGTTAGATACAAAGACAATGTTTGAGCAAGGTTTGGTTTTCTACAATAGTGACAAATTTCTCGAAGCTACAAGATTGTTTTCGGCGTGCTTGCAAGTCAATCCTGGGGATAAGGTAGCTCAAATTTATATACACCGATGTGTGAAACGGGCGATCGCTCCTCCATAAGCTTTGTTAGCCGGAGAGATTGTCTGTTTGCAAGAATGAGATGCTCCCGATCTCAACCCCGCTCCACTAAATCATCCCCAAATCTCAAATCTCAAATCTCAAATTGTTTAGATTGGCAGGAAAACGGAAACAATTGTTTCTTGCTGTGGCAAACTTTCTATTTTAAATTGTCCTCCGTGCAATTCTGCTAGGCGTTGAACAATGGCCAAGCCCAATCCCAAACCTGGTTGTTGGTAAAGTTTGCGATCGAACTGCCTGTAAGCTTCTAGCTGTGCAATCTGATCGGGAGTCATGCCGCGGCCTTGGTCTTTGACAGACAGAATAAAAGTCTCATTTTCTACGAAAGTGCTTAAGAAAACTGGCGTTCCTTCTAAAGAAAATTTGAAGGCATTGTCCAGCAGTTCCTCAACAATTTTTGTAAGTCTCATAGAATCAATAGCTACCGACGCATCCTGCAAATTTAATTGTAAATCGTCTGTTCTATTCACCTGTTTCGCTTGCTGGAGCGCTTTTTGAGTGAGCAAAGATTGTACGCAGCTAAATTGGCTACAGCGCATTTCTTTTAGCAGTTCGGGATTTGTGCCTGCTATCTCCAGTTCTGCATACAGCAAAAAGTTCTGAATCAGCCGATACAAGCGATGACCTGAAGTGTTAATTTGACCGATCATTTCTAAGATGTCTGAATCCTCGAACACCTGATATTCTGACAAAATTAACTCGGAAAAGCCCAGAATAGCATTCAAAGGAGTCCGCAATTCGTGGGGGAGCGACATACTAATATTAATGCGTAATTCGTCTAGGGTTTTTTGAGATTGCTTGCTAATTGTTTTCTGTTTATCAAGTCGAATAGCAATTGCTTTTAGCAGTTCTTGTGGCGTACAAGGCTTAGTAATGTAATCGTCTGCTCCCATTTCCATGCCAGTGCGAATGTCACTTTTATCGGCTTTGGCTGTGAGGAAAATAAACGGAATTGTGGCAGTTATGGGGTCGGAACGCAAAGCTTTGAGGACGCCGTGACCGTCAATTTCCGGCATCATCATGTCGCACAAAATTAAATCGGGGATTTGTGCGATCGCCAATTTGATGCCGACTTTACCGTCGTTCGCTCCAATGCCTTCAAAATTCTCGGCTTCCAGCAACTCTAAAATGTTTTCTCTAATCGATTCTTCGTCTTCTATTACTAAAATCTTTGCCACGGTTATTGCTCCTTTTCGTTAGTAGTTGTTGCAAAAAATCTGTGTGAGGACACTTGACAAATTTGTTTGTTTGTGTTATTAACTGAGCGTTAAGTGGCGGATGCTTATAGTTGACAATTTAGTCGTGAAGCTGGACTGCATTTAAATTGTATAACCTTTCTCCAAAAAATGATGTATGGCCTTTCGAGATCCCATATGAGGTATTCATGGGCATAGGCTTGCGCCGGGCATTGGCCAAACAGGGCATTGGGCATTGGGCATTAACCTCCGCGGGCATACCTCACCACGCTTGAGAACCGCTATATGTCTGGTAATTAGTAATTGGTAATGAGTAATTGGTAATTGGTAATCGATAGTTTCTTTCCTATAAGCTTTGTGAGGTTTAACTCCGGTCAATAGGCTCTGGGCGCGTGTGTGTTCTCATTCCGACGATCGTAGCAGAATTTGACATAGCTCATCTTTATGAGAACGGCTATATATTTGAATGAACTATTAAAATTAATCAACTCCTCTCCCCCTCTCTCCCTCTCTCCTTCTCCCTCTCTTCCTCTCCCTCTCTCTCTGGCGCAGCAGCTTATTGGCTGGCACAAATTAAAGGTAAGGTAATAGTGAAAGTTGTGCCTTTTCCTTCTTGACTCTCGATCGCCAGTTTGCCGTCGTGAAGTTCCACGGCTCTTTTCACAATTGCTAAACCGAGACCTGTTCCCGAAATAGTGCCGACATTTGTAGCTCGGTAAAAAGTTTCTAAGATCCGCTCTATATCGGCTTGGGGAATCCCGATGCCCTGGTCTTGAACCTGGAAAACAGCTTTGCCGTTTTGACAATTGAGTCGCAAGGAAACTGAACTGCCGGCGGGGGAATATTTGATGGCATTTGAGAGGACGTTTCCCAACATTTGCCGCAGCAGTTTTTCATCCATGTGAGCGTCGCAGTTGCCCCCTTCAGGTATAAAGGCGATCGGATGTTGGTTGCTATCGTTGAGCTGCTGTTCTTCTACGAGGTGACGGCAAAATTTTTCGAGGTTTAAGGAAGTCGGTTGAAATGGTAAGGTGTTTGCTTCTATTTTGCCAATTACGAGGATATCTTCTAATAACTCTGTCATGCGTTTGATGGCTAGTTGAATCCGCACAAAATGAGTGGATTTTTTTTCTTCTGACCACTTAGCGCTGTAATCTTGGAGCAATCCAGCGGAAAATTGGATGGTTGTCAGGGGGGTGCGGAATTCGTGGGAAACCATGGTGACAAATTTGGCTCGCAGTTCGGAAAGTTCTTTTTCTCGTGCGAGGGCTTTGAGAATTTCAGCTTCTGCGCGTTTGCGATCGCTAATGTCGCGGGCTTCAGCAATCAGCAGCAAAACTTGTCCTGTCTCATTTTTAACTGGTTTGAGTGAGAAATCAACTGTGACTATTTGGCCGTTTTTGCCTAACAAGTCGATTTCGCTGCGGAAAAACTCGCCGCGGCTGGCTTTGGCGATCGCAAATTGCAGTTGTTCGGAAAAATTTCGGGTTTGAGGCCAAATCGCCATTTGCCAAATCGGGCGGCCGACTATATCTTGCGATCGCACTCCGGCAAAATCGAGGGCTGTCTCGTTGACTTCCAGCACGACTCCTTCGGGAGTCAGCAGCTTGGTGAGTTGAAACGAAGAGTCAAAAATCGCCCGAAAACGTCGCTCGCTTTCCCGCAGCATTTGGAATGTTTGCGATCGTTCGATCGCGTAGCGGATAGTCCGCACTAATAATGGAGTAGTAATTTGACCTTTAACAATGTAATCTTGAGCTCCCAAGCGAACTGATTCCAGGGCTATAGCCTCATCGTCCAAGCCTGTCATCACCACCATTGCTGTATCGGGGGCCACTTCTCGCAGGCGAGTTAGCGTTTCCAAACCGCGGCTGTCTGGCAAAGAAAGGTCGAGCAATACTATATCAAAGTTTTGTTTGCACAGTTGGGCGATCGCCTCATGCAGGAACTCAACAGACACGAGTTCCCACTGAACGCCCCCAGATACTTCTAAAAGTTCTGCAAGCAAATCAGCATCAGCGGGATTGTCTTCTATTAACAGAATCTTAATCCACATAGCTTAGAGGTTTTTGGCTGTAACATTTTCACGGCGTATCAATCTCAGCTTAAACTTTTTTTCTTGACCCTGCCATTTGCAACTTGAAAATTATTATTTGGTAACACTTCCAAACCACTTTATTTAGCCAAATTCAAGTCAAGCATAATGCAATCAAGACGGGGTACGCCCACTACAAACTTTCTGGCTGGAAAAAAATCCTTGCTGACCGAAGAGCGAAACGCAAGCCCCGGGCTAACGACACGGATCCAAGTCGGTAGCGGTTGAAACCGCCTTCAATATTTCTTTACATACATCAATCAATACTTCGGACAGTTTTAGATCTGATCGAGTATCTCAAACCCTTGATGGCTATAGGGCTGACTATTTTTTCAATCTTTAAGTCTAGCCCGCTCGTTTCAAAAAATCATTAAAAATGCCAGGGCTTAGTCTGTAACGCTTACAGAGTCGTTAAAAAACTGTCCGAACTATCGATCGATGAAACATATCGAAAATTGATGTTATGATTAAGAAGATTGAGTAGGAATAACCATCTACGTGTTGAAACAACCTAGTACGGTGCAATCCCGGCAACGGACATATCCGACTTGATTCGGAATAGTTAAAGGGCAAACAAAAGGCAGGTTGTTGAGCGTACCGTAACTTTTGGCTAGTGATGGACTCTGAAAGCAAAAAAAACTAAAGTATACGCAATGCTTGAAGAAATTCAAGTTGAGCGAGTAGCGGCGAATTGATAGCGCCTTTGTAGATCCGATTATGGTTTCTTCAAGAATCCCCTCGCCTTTAGGCATGGGGAGTATCAAACTCCATCTTCCACTCTTATGCCACTTGTGAAAAAAATGCTTTTCGCCAGACTTTTTCTAGCCAAGTGATACTATTTGCGATTTGCGATTCTGGCATGAGAAATGGCTCTGGGGTTTGGAGTTAGCCTACATTTGCATTTTTTATCAATATCAGGACTGCTGGTTCATCAGTTGACAGTTGACAGTTGACAGTTGACAGTTAACAGTTGACAGTTGACAGTTGACAGTTGACAGTTGACAGTTGACAGTTGACAGTTGACAGTTAACAGTTGACAGTTGACAGTTGACAGCTACCCATAGCCGTCGATAGAAGAGGATTGAAGCAATGAATCATTTTAAGCTGTTAGTGATTTAGATTTATTGCCTCAACCCCTTACAGTATGGGGCATGGTACACAAATAGTGCAGTTTGAATGTCGAACAGCTTATTTGATTTCCCCAGTTTAGGGGGAGGCTTCAGACCCAATCTTCTGGGTGAATCCTCCTATACCGAATTTAAAAAATTGAAAAATTTTTATATTGGCCATCAGCAAAATATCTGTTGTTTAATTTAGAGGAAGCTTGACGACTGCGAGCCAGAATTCCTCAATTAACCTGACTACCTTAGTAAATTGTACGAAGTCTACAGGCTTAGTTATGTAACAGTTGGCGTGGAGCGAGTAGGACTTGGCAATATCCTCCGGAGCTGCTGAAGTGGTGAGAATCACTACAGGAATTAATTTTAAATTAGGGTCAGTTTTAATTTCTTCTAGCACTTCAACGCCACTTTTTTTGGGCAGATTCAAATCCAGCAAAATTAAATCAGGACGGGGTACGCCCAGGTAGGGTGCTGTTTTGTGTAAAAACTTGATTGCTTCAACTCCATCCTCCACAAAATGTAAGTTATTCAATATTTTACCCTGGCCGAAGGCTTCTATTGCCAAATCGGCGTCGCTGGGCGAATCCTCAATCAGCAGAATCTCAACGGGTCTAACAGTGCTTCGATCGCTCATAACTGGCGTATCCTTTTGATTAGAGGAAAAAAAAATTGAACTTTGACCCTTCAGCTATTAATTATAGGAATAGTGAAGTAAAAAGTCGCTCCTTTTCCCTCCTGAGATTCCACCCAGATCCGCCCGCCATGGCGTTCCACAATGCGCTTGCACATCGCCAAGCCTATGCCAGTACCGGAATATTCGCGGCGTCCGTGCAGGCGTTGAAAAATGATAAAAATGCGATCGGCATACTCAGGAGCGATGCCAATGCCCCGATCGCGGACGCTGAACAGCCATTCGCCCTCTTGCCTTTGGGCTGCGATCTGAATGAACGGGATGTCTTCGCGGCAAAATTTGATGCCGTTGGCGATCAAATTTTGGAATAATTGCACCAGTTGAGATTCATCTGCCATCACCGTTGGCATCGCGTCGCAGGCGATCGCAGCTTTGGTTTCGGCGATCGCAATTTGCAAATTGCACAAACTTTGCTTGACAGCAGCATTGCAGTCGGCTGGCTCAAACTCCTGACCCCTCGTTCCCAGTCGCGAATACGCCAACAAATCATTAATCAATTGTTGCATTCTGGTCGCGCCGTCAACAATATAATTAATATACTTATCGGCGCGCTCGTCCAAATTTTCTTGATAGCGCTGGGCGAGCAATTGAGTGTAACTGGTAACGGCTCGGAGCGGTTCTTGCAAATCGTGGGAAGCCACATAAGCAAATTGTTCTAGTTCCTCGTTAGAACGCTTCAAATCTTCTGTAAGTTGCAGCATTTGCTGCTCTGCTTCTTTGCGGTCTGTAATGTTGTAAACCAACGCACAACAAGACAGCATATTCCCCAGATTATCGAATACTGGACTGGTAGAAATATAAGTCCAAACATCTTTACCCTCCTTAGTTTTTAATTGTACTTCACGTTTTTCACCAATAGCTTGCTGGCGCCGATCCACAGGATAGAGATTTGATGTTCTTTCCGGTTCGTCCGTGAAATCAAAAATCGGTCTACCTAACATTTCTACTTCACTATAGCCAAGCATTCGTGCCATTGCGTGATTGACGTAAGTCGTGAGGGAATTGCTGTCAATTACCCAAATACCTTCTTCTGCTAATTCAACTATTTGTCTGTACTTGAATTCGCTTTCCTGCAAGGCTGTTTCAGTTAGTTTGCGATCGGTGATATCTTTCATGAAACAGTGGTGACCGTTAAATGTCCCTTGGGCGTCGCAAGCTTTTACCAGAGTTATTTGCTTGTAAAAAAACGTTCCATTTTTCCGGACTCCTCTAGCTTCCACGTCTACTTTGCCAGAAATTAGCATCTCCTCATAAGCTGAGATTAGCATCTCAATATCATCAGGATGTACGGTGAGTATCCATTCCATACCGACCATTTCTTCGGGTTCGTAACCGCAGGTATGAGCGTAAGCTCGGTTAGCATTGACGTAGCGTCCCTCAATGTCCAGTCGCGAAATGCCTTCCACGGCATTTTGCAAGGCAATGTTGAGGTCGCGGAAATCTTTTTCAGCTTGTTTGCGATCGCTAATATCCTGACCGATACCCAAAAAACCGTTAATATTTCCGTTGTCGTCAAATAAGGCAGTCACAGACAGCAGTACCGGAAACCGCGAACCATCTTTGCGAATGTAACTCCATTCATTTTCGTCAGCTATTCCCCGACGCGCCCCGGCGACAAAAACCTCAAACCCCGGCTCTATGTTTACTCCCAATTCTTGAGAAATAATTTCTGCTCTTTTACCGACCTCCACAGGATCGTGAATGATTGCTGGTGTAAATTTTCCCACCACTTCTTCGGAGGAATATCCTAAAAGTTTCTGGGCTGCCAGATTAAATGTTTTAATAGTACCGTCTGGTTCGGTAGAAATAATTGTGTAGTTAGGGCTATTAAGAATTGCATTTTGCAGTTGCGTCAATTCTAACAAAGTGAACGCAATTTTTTGTCTGTAGGCGATTTCTTTTTGCAATTTGTGGTTGTAAATTTCAATTTGAGCAGTGCGATCGACTACTCGACGCTCCAGGGTTTCATTGAGCAGTCGATTTTCTTCTTCTACCTGCTTGCGTTCTGTAATATCAGTAATAGTAGCAACATAACTTTTAACCTTCCCATTTTCTCCAACTTGACCGACAGCTTGACCGAATACCCAACTGATTTTAGTGCGATCGATGCCTTGAAAGCGGTACTCAGATTTAAACGGCAATTTCTCGGCAGCGGCGCTGTACCATTGGTCAAAAACCCTCTGGCGGTCGTCTGGATGAATGCCTTGGAACCACCCTTTACCCAAAGCTTCATCGCAGCCCATTCCCGAAATTTGACACCAGCGCTCGTTGACATACAAGCAATCTCCTATAGCGTCTGCATAAAATATTCCCACCGGCGAAGCTTCAGTTAAGGTTTGATAGCGAGCTTCTGTTTCTCGGCGTTCGATGATTTCTTGTTGCAGTATGCGATCGATCATCCCTAATTGAGTTGGACTCAGGAGAGTTAATGCTTGGGGAACTAAAGGAATTAATGCAAAAGCCGTGTAAGCAGAAATCGCGGCGGTAATAATTTTCAGACAGCCCGAAACCCAATAAACAGGATGCCAAAGCGTCCAAACTTCCATTACATGAGTAGTGCCACAGGAGATAATAAAGGCGGCAAACAGCCAAAAAATGTTGCGAAATGGTAAGTCTTTTCGCTGAGCGATAAAATAAATTAGCGATAGCGGTATTGAATAGTAAGCCATGGCAATTATCGAGTCTGACACGATGTGGAGCGCCACAAGCTCTCGCTGCCAAAGGTAACAGTGACCGTGAGGAATGTAATTCCCGATGAATAAGAGGTTATTTAAAACAGTCCACATGATAAAGAAATGAGTAATGGGGAATGGGGAATGGGGAATGGCATTGGTGTAAACTTAAGCTTAAAAACCCTTATATCTCTCGTTCACAATCGAGGCGCGATCCCCCTCGCATCCCCCTTGTAAAGCATAGCTGATAGTCAGGGAGTGGAGCGATAGAGACTAAGCTAGAAGCGAGATTTGTCATGTATTTGCGCCGAGAATCGACACTAATAGGACGGCTGATTTGGGCCTGCTTACCAGAAATAATTGGTTGAAAGCCGGAGCCCCGGGAGAAATTAAAATCAGACTATTCATTGCTCCAATCCTCGGACTGACCGGGAGAGGTCGCCCTCTTGCTGTCAACTGTCAACTGTCAACTGTCAACTGTCAACTGTCAACTTACCGCTGTGTCAGAGCAAGTTTGTGTCGGAGTTGAGTCCGCTCCAAACGATTCAGGATGCGAGCAATTAATTCCGGTTCCACGATCGGCTTATTCACGTAGTCATCAGCACCCGCGACAAACATTTGACGCACTATTTCCGACTCAGAATGAGCAGTCAAAAATAGCACGGGAAGCTTGCTCCAGCGCAAATCGTTCCGTACCGCCAAACACAGCTCGATACCACTATAACCGGGCATCTCCACATCTAAAATTAGCAAATCTGGACAAGTGGTTTCGAGTACCTCCCAGAACTTTTCGGGCCGCTCTAATGTTGTGACTTGCAATCCCCAAGGTTGTAGAATCATTTTCAGCGCAGCCAATAGATGCACATCATCGTCTACTACCATAACTTTGGCTTCAGCAGCGCCTGTTTGATCGAGAACCTGGGCGACTGATTTGAGTATATCTGCTGGGGTGATAGATTTGTGTAAAAAGCCCGAAGCTCCCAAACGAGCAACTTCAATTCGATCGCTCAATTGATTGTTCCCGCTAAAAATCATCACTGGAATATCAGGTTTTTCAGTGCGGAGTTCGGCTAGGAGAGTAAGTCCGTTTTCCTGAATTCTGGAAAATGTCAAATCCAGCAAAATCGCGTCGGGAGGCAGTTGAGAAATCGCGCTTCTTGCGGATTGCCCAGATGTGGCAACTTCTATCTCAAAGCCGGAACCGGATGCTGCTGCTTTTAGTAAATCGCTCTGCAAAGTATCATCATCAACGATCAGAATGCGGCGCTTTTTGGAAACCGCAGTAACCAGCTCGCTTTCAGGTTCCGGCGGGCGATCGAATATCTGTTTGAGCAAATGCAGAAATTCCTCAATCTGCTGAGCAGTCTCCGGTTTAAAGATGTTTTGGGCCTTGAACAACTGTTCGATATTGCGCGCAACTTCCGAACCTTTCGGCAGCCCTAAAGTTCCCAAAGAACCGACTAATTTGTGAGCTTGCTCCTGGGCTTCCCGCCGCAGTTGGTTGTCCAAGGTTCCGGTTTTCAGTTGGGCGATCGCGCGATCGAATATCACCACCTTTTCGATAAAATTAGCTTTTAACTTGCCCCGAATTTCCGCAACCACACTCAGGACTTGGAGGCGGCGCTCATCGTTGCTTAATTCCTGGCTGTGCGCGATCGATTCAGCAGATACATTTTCTTGACTTTTAGCAGTTTCTGCCGTATCCCGGGCAACTTTTGGACTCTCAATCTCCTCCGGCAGAGTTTTGAGCCGGTAGCCCAATCCATACACCGTTTCCACTAAATCTACAGTCATCCCGGCTGCTTTAAGCTTGTGCCGCAGCCCCTTGATATGAGCGGTAACGGCTTCTTCCTGAGGAAATTCGCCGGCCGACCAAATGCGATCGAGGATGGCACTGCGACTGAAAATGCGCCGGGGATTTCTCAGGAAAAGTTCCAGCAGATTGTACTCTTTGGGAGTCAAATGCAGAACTTTTTCGCCATAAGTTACTTCCGTAGTGTCCGGGTTGACTTGCAGTTTTTCCCAAGTCAAACTTGTACTCGACAAACTTGCCTTACCCCGGCGCAGCAAAGCCCGAATTCGAGCAATTAATTCTTGGAGATTAAAGGGTTTGACCACATAATCGTCTGCACCCGCTTCTAAACCTTGGACTCGATCGTTACTGCTATCTAGCGCTGTCAGCAGTAAAATCGGCATTTGGCAGCCGGACGATCGCAATTCCCGACACAAACTAATACCGTCGAGTTTAGGAATCAGCACATCCAAAACAATCAAGTCGTAATCGTAGGCTTGTGCCAACTCCAACGCTGTTTCGCCGTCTTCTGCCGTATTTACATTGTAATTATGAGCGTTCAGCGCTCGGGTCAGCAAATTGATTGTAATTGTGTCATCTTCTACTAGCAAAATTTTCATAAGCCTAGCCTGTTATTTGACCAATTCTTGTGACTTTAAATCAAAATCTTGTGATGCAAATAGCGTTGCCTAACTCTTAATTTATTGGTATTAACCTCCTTCAAACAAATAGTATTGTGCAAATTGTAAAATTGTTACTTTTTATTTTTTCAGACCAACCGCCCCGACGATTATGAAGTTCTTGAAACACGAGCTTTTTTCCAGATATCACGACGATAACTCAAGGCGTCTTCCTTTTTCCTTCTCCTTCTCCTATATAGCGGTTCTCAAGCGTAGTGAGTATGCCCCCGGAGGCCACGGAGGCCACGGAGGCCCATCCCTCCGCTTCGCCCCATGCCCCATGCCCCATGCCCCATGCCCCATGCCCCATGCCCATTCGTACCTCATATGAGAGCTAGAAAGGCTATACATATCGAAAAGTTAAATCAGATGAACGCTAGAATTTTAGGGTTTTTTCGACTTCAGCGCCTGCTGAATTTTTTGAATCAGATATTGCGATGAATCTTGCTGCTTAACTATATCTTCCCATTCAGAAATTTCAGCTTCAGCGTCTTCTAAATCTTTAACTAAAGAATGAGCAACAACACTTTTTTTAACTCCCAAATTTTCTTTAATGGCGGTCGGTGAATTGAAATCTTTTTCCGCTATTAATTCCTCCAACTCTAACAAAGCCATTTCCGCACGATCGATCTTGATGGTCACCGATTTAGCTACATTAGCACCCGCTCTTGCTGCCTCCGTGAGTTCGTGAACCCGAAGTTTAAATCGGCTGGCAATTTGCTCGATTTGGGTCCCCAATTCAAAAGTTTTACTTGCCAGTCTGCCAATTTCCAAACTCACCTTGCTCAGACCGCTGGGCTGATTTCCCATTTGATTGGTAACTACAGCCACCTGTACTGCTAAATGCCTGACTTGTTCGATCGCCTCCCCGATGGTTCGGGAAGTGCGGTTAACCGTTTCTAAATCATTAGCTATTGCTTTGCTAATACCCAAAATTTTCTGTGTATTATTGCAAATAGAATTAGCACCTTGAAAAGTAGCTTGAAATGCTTGGCGACCTTCTGAAGAAATTAACTTCGCAATCCTCACAAATCGCTGATTCATTTGAGAAATTTCTTCAGCTTGTTTGAGCAGTGTCACTTGCTCGCGACTCGGAGTATTCTGCAATACTTGGGCTTGAAGGTGTTGGGATTTTAGCAACTCCTGGCATTCATAAAATTTTGCCTTTTCTTGTTGAATAATTCCCATATATTTCTGTCTTTCTACTCTGTATTTTTGAATAAGCTTGTTAGCTTGAGCTAAAAGTTTAGACTGGGCAATCACCAGAGTCCGAACGTCCAAAAGGCGGAAACTATGATTGTCCATTACCACAATAATTGGTTCATAAATTAAATCTTTATGCCTGTTGAGAGACGCTTGTACGGCATCCTCAACTTTCCAGTTTTCCTCCATCAGCAAAGGCGGTATTCTTATAAAATCTAACAAGGCTCGAATCGGGTGCTGCCCGTAAATTTCTACGCGATCGGGGAGACTCATTTGCTCTCGAAATTTGACGCGAGAAATCATGCCCAATACCTGTGATTCGTGAGTAATAATCACTCCCGGCAGGTCTGGTTCTTGCTCGAATCTTTGAGCTACTACCTGTCCTGGAGTTGCAGCAGTCACTTGGAAGTGGTGACACGGCAGATGTCCGATCGTGAAATCGGGGGTGAGTTGAGTTGGATTGCTCATTTACCCGGATAGTGTTAAGTAGAAGTTAACAAATTATATATTGATATTATACTGGATTAAGATTGTTTAAAGTAGTCAGCAACCCAGTCTTAAAAGAACTGAGCTTGTAAGAGTAATATCTCGCAAGCTGTGTTGACCAGCCTCAGCCTTAACTGGCTACGTTATTTGAGTCACGACACCGCAGAAAAACGGATACAAGCGCGCGACTTAAGTTGCGAGCAGCCCAAAATCTTAGCTCGAAGTTCCTGCTCCGGTGATTCACCTAGCTGCAAGTAAATCTCAAATCTAAAATCTCAAATCTAAAATCGACTGACTTCTTTGATCTCAAGTCTTTTGGAGCGGCCCCGTCTGCTGCGCCCCTGGTTCCCTCCCCAAAACAGCGGCATTCATATTTTGTCCTTTAAAACAACCGGGAAAATACCTAGATTGAAACCAAAAACCTTAAATCGAACTTTGCCTCTAGCAACCTTTGAGGCTGCTTACCAGTTGTTACAGCAAATGGCTGAACTCCCGGGGGCTATTTGGCTCGCCGACGATGCGATCGCGAATCCTGAAAAAGGGAAAGGAAACTCGTCAGAAAGGTTTGCAGCAGTGGTATCAGATCGGTTTAGCGCGCTGCTGCGGGGCGAGGTATTAGATGAGTTGGCAACAAACGGACGCAAACACAGTGAAAAACATCTCACTTCGCAATTAAATGTGGATTTGACTTTCGATCCAGGGGCGATCGCCAATTTCCTCTCTCCCCTCGCAGACAAACTCGCAGAAATAACGCCCGCACCGCCAAGACAAATTGACATTCGCGCCCTCAAACAAGCAATTAACAACATACAGCCGAACTCGGCAATTTTGCAAAGCGAATTCACCCTAAATTTGCTGGATCTTCTCGCTACCGATGCCAGCAAAAACAATCGCCCGCCCCTACACGTCCCAACAGAAATAGAGGGAAACTCCGCGATCAAACCCATCGATCCAGAAACGCTACAGCACCAGATTGCCGAAGCCGTCAATCACTTACAAATTGCCAGTCCCTGCATTTCATTTTGTCAGCCTGTAGAAGATGCTTTGCAGCAGCAGCTAGAACAAGAGCGACTTTTGAATCAGGTGACAACTCAAATCCGCCAGAGTTTGGAATTACCAGTAATTTTGTCAAAAGCAGTTTCGAGAGTGCGAGAGTTTTTGGATGTCGATCGCCTGTTAATATATCAATTTGAAAAAGTGCCAGCCCCCCACCATGACGAATTAGGTAAAGAAATACCTATGGCCGTTTCTGGCGAAGTCACAGAAAATCCCGGTTTTTACTTGTATTTAGGTCGCGTTACCTACGAAGCTTTAGCCAGCGATGCTATCTCGTCTGTACTGGATTTTAGTGAAGGCGCCCAGTGCTTTCCCGATGGAGTCATTGACAGAGAGAAATATCGCAAAGGTTTGGCTTTGTGCGTCACTGATGTGGAAATAACTTACTCTTCGCACTCTTGTTTTTTAGATTTGATGCGGCGGGCGAAGGTGCGCGCGAAGTTGCTAGTGCCGATCGTAGTTCAAGACCAATTGTGGGGGCTGCTAATTGCCCACCAGTGTACTGTGTGCGAGTGGGAGGAAAGCAAAAAAACATTTTTGCGGCAAATAGCAGAACATTTGGCGATCGCCATTTACCAAGCCGAACTTTATGCAGAAGTCCAGCAGCAAAAGTGCACCTCAGAACAGCGCGTCATAGAGCGAACCCAAGAACTGCGCGATGCCCTCGCCGCCGCCCAGTCTGCCAGCCTCGCCAAGAGCGAATTTTTGGCAGCTATGAGCCACGAATTGCGGACTCCCCTCACCTGCGTCATCGGCATTTCGGACACGCTGCTGCGGTGGTCTTACGGCAAAGTTGGCACCAAAGAAGTACCAATTGCCAAACAGCGACAGTACCTGCAAACTATCCGGGACAGCGGCGACCACTTATTAGAATTAATTAACGATATTTTAGATTTATCGCAAGTAGAAGCAGGAAAAGCAGTATTAAAAATTAGTGAATTTTCAATTTCTAAATTAGCTTCTCAGAGCCTGCACGCCTTCAAAGAAAAAGCTATAGCTAAAGGCGTGGAACTCGTGCAAGAACAGCGGATCAAACAAGAGTGCGATCGCTTCACCGCAGACCCGCGCCGCCTGAGACAAATTCTGTTCAATCTTTTAGGAAATGCGATTAAATTTACTCCCGAAGGCGGGCGAATCGTCCTGCGAGTGTGGGTGACAGAAGATAAAACTCGGACGCCAGAAGTGCGACAGCCCGGTACTGCACCCCCAGGTAGCACCGCTGTTTTTCAAATCAAAGATACCGGCATTGGAATTCCCGAAGATCAGCGATCGCTCTTGTTTCAAAAATTCCAGCAGTTAGATTCCCCCTACCGCCGCGAATACGGCGGCACCGGTTTGGGATTGGCATTGACAAAACAATTAGTAGAACTTCACGGCGGCGCGATCGAAGTCAACTCTACAGTTGATGTCGGCTCTACTTTTACAGTTTTTATACCCATCCAAACTAAAAGCAAAGATGAATCCACAAAATTCAAATATGAAAAATCGAATTCATCTTTACCGCTGCACTCTTCCTCCTTGCGAGGCAGCCTCGTCCTCGTAGAAGAAGATGAAGAAACTGCCATGCTGATTTGCGATATCCTGACAGCCGCAGGAATGCAAGTAGTGTGGATGATTGAAGGCTCGGCGGCGGTAGAACAAATTGAACTTTTGCAGCCCAATGCTGTAATTGTGGATATGCGTTTGCCCGGTATGAACGGCTGCGAAATAATTCAACAACTTCGCCAAAAACCCGCTACTGAAAATCTCAAAATTCTGGCTTTAAGCGCTAAAGAAATTCCCGCAGATGAAATATCTTTTGTGACGGCGGGAGCTAACGATTGTTTGGCTAAACCGATTCACCCCGAGCAATTGCTTGACAAAATTCTTTCTTTAATGGCCGGGATTAATGGATAATGGGGCATAGGGCATTGGGCATTGGGCATTGGGCGAAGCGAAGCGGAGGGATGGGGCATGGGGCATTGGGCGGAGCGTAGCGGAGGGATTGGGCATCGGGCATTTAATATAATTGAGTTTTTGTGGTGATTATGGGAAGACCTGATTTTGAGGAATTAGAAGTTTATAAGTTAGCGGAAAGTTTGGCGAATCAGATTTGGGAGATTGTTAAAAAATGGGATTACTTCACAAAAGACACGATGGGCAAACAGATAGTTCGGTCTGCTGATAGTGTCTGTGCTAATATTGCTGAAGGAAGAGGTCGTTATAGTCACTAACCCCAGCTATCAAGGCATGAGGCTTGGAAGAGGAAGATTCACCACCTTCTTAATCTGAGACTAAAACAGTGTCTAGCCTGCGTCTTTAAGACAAACTGAGCCATCTGGGAGTGGTATCCTACCAGACGTTAAGAATGCTTCCCTAGTTTTTAACCTCTCTGATGTGCCAGTGGCGAAGGGAAATATATACCTAGAAATAGGACTTACCGTAAATGTTTGTACCCGTTGTCAACAGTCAAAATAGACCGTTAATGCCGACTACCCCAAGTCGCGCAAAGCGCTGGATGCGATCGGGCAAGGCAACACCATTCTGGAAGAAGGGGGTATTTTGTGTCCGGCTAAATGTAGAACCTTCAAATCACAACTATCAGCCCATTACCGTAGGCATCGATCCGGGTAGCAAGCGCGAAGGATTTACCGTTAAATCCAAATCACATACCTACTTAAACATCCAAACTCATGCTGTTGATTGGGTGAAAGACAGAGTTGAAGTAAGGCGCAATATGCGACGTTCTCGTAGGTTTCGGAACACGCCGTGCCGTCAAAACCGAGCTAACAGGTTGGTCAACAAAAATCGCATACCCCCATCTACTAAGTCGAGATGGCACTGGAAGTTAAGGATAGTTAATTGGTTGACGTTAATGTTTCCGATATCAACATTTGTTGTGGAGGATATTAAAGCGCGAAAGAGGAAAAACGGACGTAAGTGGAACGTATCGTTTAGTCCTTTGGAAGTGGGCAAGCACTGGTTTTACGACCAACTCAGAAAGATTGCCCATCTTGAGATTAGATCGGGAAACGATACTTACGAACTGCGTCAAAATTTAGGACTAAAGAAATCCAAACAGAAGCTATCAAACAAGTTTGAGGCTCACTGTGTTGATTCTTGGGTGTTGGCTAATTGGTACGCGGGAGGACACATTCAACCCGACAACTCATCGCTAATTGAGATTGTCCCCCTTGAATTTCATCGCAGACAACTCCATCGCTTGCAACATTCTACTGGTCATATTCGATCTAGATATGGTGGCACTTTAAGTGTGGGTTTTAAACGCGGTTCAATCGTTAAACACCGTAAATATGGGTTCTGTTACGTTGGAGGCTGGCAAGAATCCCCAACAAAGAAAGACCCGTACCGGAAAACAATTAGCTTGCACGATTTAAAAACTGGCAAGCGTCTAACTCAAAACGCATCGCCCACAGATTGTAAATTTTTGTCCTACAACTCGTGGCGTATTGCAAATTAAATTTGTAAAGCCGTCAAGCGAAGGACGGGGTTTCTACCCATAGGGCACAGGGAATAAATTACAAAAAAGCCCCATGCCCCATGCCCCATGCCCCATGCCCCATCCCTCCGCTTCGCTTCGCCCAATTCCCAATTCCCCCTTCCCCATGATTAACTGTCAAATTCCCACAGGATTAATTGTTTCTTGTCAAGCACCTGCTGATTCGCCGCTGCACGATCCGATCGTGATTGCAGCAATGGCTCGCGCCGCCATCAATCGAGGTGCATCGGGCGTGCGGATTGACACCCCGGCTCACATTGCAGCGGTGCGACAACAGGTATCAGCTCCTATAATTGGCATTTGGAAGCAGCAATTGCCGGGATGCGAGATTTACATTACTCCTCGGTTTGAAGACGCGCGGGCGATCGCACTTGCAGGAGCAGATATTATTGCCATTGATGCGACTTTGCGAAACCGCCCTGCTGGCGAAGACTTAAAGACATTAATCGATCGCATTCACAAAGAATTAGGGAAATTAGTCATGGCGGATGTAGATACTATAGAATCTGCGATCGCCGCTGCTGAAGCTGGTGCAGATACTGTCGGTACTACTCTTTTTGGCTACACACCCCAAACAGAAAGTTTCTCGCCGCCCGGATTTGATTTGCTAGCGCAAATGGTAGCAAAGCTCAAGGTTCCCGTTATCTGCGAAGGCGGAATCTCTGGGCCCTCCATGGCTAAAAAAGCATTGAATTTAGGAGCAACGGCTGTTGTTGTCGGTGGAGATATTACTGGAATTGATATTAAGGTGACAGCCTATGCGTCGTTCATTCAGTTGACAGTTGACAGTTGACAGTTGACAGCACCCTCTACCTGGAAGTCCGAGGATTGGGGTAATGAATCGTCTGATTTTAATTTCTACGCCAAACAAGCGAGGCTTTCAAGCAATTATTTCTGCTATCAGGAAAAAAAGCATAAAATTGTAGAACGAAAACCATACGGGATTTTACGCACTTATGTCTCTGCCAATAGACATATTTATGTCGGTCACTAAAGAGCTAAAAGTTGTCATCGCTGTATCCTGGACGAAATAATCCGGATGAGAATTAGATCTGCCTGTTAATTCAATCAAAGAGCAGATTAATTAATATGGCTAGCGATTTTTCTTTTAACTCTAAAGTCCGATTAAACAAAAATACCTCGGACAATCCCGGACAGCAACGGAGTCGATCGCTCCAAGTGATGATTTTTATGCTAATAGTCACTACCATGGTGGGGATGCCGATCTTTCGTCTAGCCGAATTGCAACTGGTACAGGGAGCCTACAACCGACAGCGGGCGGAAAATAACCGCATTCGCCCTGTCTCAGTGGCCGCCAATCGCGGTCAAATTGTAGATCGCAACGGCAAAATTTTGGCAGCCAGCCGCGTATCGCGATCGGTGTATTTGTGGCCAAAAGAGCGATCGGCCCAAGAGTGGCAAGAAGTCGCGGCTACACTGAGCCCGATCGTCAAACTTCCCGCCACCGAAATCATCAAAAAAATCGATGAAGCAGGCTACAAATCAGCCCTACCAGTGCGAATCAGTAAAAATATTGATATCGGTACTTTCGTCGCTTTGGGAGAACAAGCTAATACTTTGCGAGGAGTTGAAATTCGCTCCGAATCGAGCCGAGACAATCCCAACGAACAATTAGCAGCTCACGTTTTGGGATACGTCGGGGAAGCTAGTTTAGATCAATTAAAAGCTAATCCAACATATCCGATGGGCATGATTGTCGGTCAGATGGGAGTTGAAAAATTAGTTAATTCTACATTAGAAGGCGTTTGGGGAAACCGCTTAATTGAGGTGAATGCTAAGGGGGAAGAAATCCAAGACTTAGGTATAAAAGACCCTATTCCCGGCAAACCCGTGCAGCTAACCTTAGATTTAGATATGCAAAAAACTGCCGAAAAAGCTTTGGGCGATCGCCTGGGTGCCGTTGTAGCGATCGACGTGAAGACCGGAGCACTGTTAACAATGGGTAGTTGGCCGACATTTGACCCCAACATTTTCACCCGCAAGGTGACTCAAAAAGAATGGGATAGACTGCAAGGGCCAGAAAAACCATTTTTAAATCGGGCAGTTCAAGGCTATCCAGTCGGCAGCACTTTTAAAATTGTAACTTCTGTCGCCGGGATGGAATCGGGCAAGTTTGCTCCTGACTCGACTTTACTATCATCTTCTTCAATTACGATCGGTGGCATTTCTTTCAACGAACACGGCGCGGGTCAAGGTGTTATCGGTTTCCGCGATGCTTTGGCCTTTAGCAGCAATACATTTTTCTATCAAGTAGGCATGGCGGCAGGCCCGGAACAAATGTCGAAATGGGCGTCTAAAATGGGCATTGGCGGGACGATTAATTTAGATATTTTGGGGATAGACGGCGCCAATCACGGTCAAGTGCCCACGCCAGCAGAGAAAAAGAAAATGTACAAGGAAGATTGGTATGTGGGCGATACCGTCACAATGGCGATCGGTCAAGGCTTGGTACTTTGTACTCCCCTAGAATTAGCAGTTATGGTATCAACAATTGCTAACGGCGGTTCGCGAGTGCAGCCGCACTTGTTGGCATCTCAAACCAATACACCCCTCACGAAAAAAATCCCAACAGGAATTAAACCTTCTACTTTAAAGGTCATCAAAGAAGGATTAGTTGACGTGGTGAAAAAGGGTACAGGCCGCGGTCTGAATGACGGTACAATTCCTTTAAGTGCTGGTAAGACAGGGACTGTGGAAATGCCCGGTCATCCTGACAATTCTATGTATGTAGGTTTTGCACCCGCTGACAAGCCGGAAGTTGCGATCGCAGTTATAGTCGAAGGTGGCGGATTTGGTGCTGTCTCGGCCGCACCAATTGCTCACGAGGTCTTTAAAACCTATTTTCAAAAGCAAGGTTTTAAACCTACTAATAAGCCTTTCAAATAATAATTGATATTATGTCCTGTCAATTACCATAAAAACGGTTTGTAGTGAGGACTTTAGTCCGCGCCGTGTCAATTATCCGCCATAAAAACGGTTTGTAGTGAGGACTTTAGTCCGCGCCGTGTCAATTATCCGCCATAAAAACGGTTTGTAGTGAGGACTTTAGTCCGCGCCGTGTCAATTACCATAAAAACGGTTTGTAGTGAGGACTTTAGTCCGCATCCAAATCCGAGGAGAGGACTGAAGTCCTCACTACAAACCAATCTTAATTATGGTAATTCGAGGGGACATAATATTAATTATTGACTGTTGACTGTTCATATTTTGTGATGTAAGGTGCGCCCGCGCACCTTACTGTTATCAATGCACTCAAAAGTTTTCTCCAACCAATCGTCTCACCTCCAAAGTCGATAAATTCATCATTTGCGCCACCTGTTCTATATTCATCCCAGAATTTAAAAGTTGAGTTAAGGAATGAAAATTCAATAATTTCAGCATCTTTACGCCCGCTAGCTTTGCAGGCAAGGATTGAAAGTTCGAGATTGCTTAAGTTATTAAATTGCCATTCCTAAGAGCGATCGCAAAGCTGAATCCGCTGCCAGCCGCGCTTGCTGTTCTTCCTTGTGAGCCTTCAAAGATTGAGTTATTTTAGTAGTATCAACATTTTTATTCTCAACAGATTCTAGAAATAAAGTCATGAACGAAGAAGAAAAAGAAGCAGAATATATCAGAATATACAACAGTAGAAAACATTTGTGGTTGGAAGAAGTGCTGAGGCGCTATGAGGCTGGGGAGAGAGACTTTTCTTTGATTAAAGTGAAATTGAGCAACGAGCAGTCTAAGGAGCGCTACTTAAGTGGAGTGAACTTGAGTGGAGCTAACTTCAAGGAAAGTGACTTACGATCCCTGGTTTTTTACGGACAAGGAATCAATTTTAGTGGCTCAGATTTGAGCGACCTCGACTTGGCCTACGCACATTTTGAAGATGCGGATTTGAGTGGGGCTAACCTGAGCGAAGCTTGTCTGTGGCGAGCTAACTTTGACAGAGCGGATTTGACTGGGGCGAACTTGACTCAGACCGATTTGCAGGAGACTGGTTTTCACATGACTAATTTGAATAGATGCAAATTTAGTGGAGCCGAAATGATTGACACCGGGTTTGGTTTTTGTGACTTAATTGATAGTGATTTTAGGGATGCTAAGTTTCAAAAGGGGGTGGGTTTTTCTAAGTGTGACTTGACGAGAGCTAACTTCTTTGGCACTGACTTTAAAATAAGTGAAGTTAACGAGCACAAACCTGGAAGGGTTGTTCTCAAAGACGTTTACTTTAAAGATACTATCATGCCCGATGGTACTATTTGGAATAGTGAAGACTAATTCGTCGCTACCAGAGTACGTCTAAATCAGTTGTATCATCTTTGTAGGGGCAATTGTTTCGTAGTTATCCCGTGATTGTTAGGGCAGGCACTCTTGGCATCGCTCCTACATATCTATACAAATGATTTAGACGCGCTATATCAACTAATTACCTACCCTCCGCAAAAGAGGAAGTTAGTTTAACCAGGTTTTTGGGGGATAAGGGATATGATTGTTTTCATTTTTTCCTTGCTGTTAGGATCTTTAATCTGAGAAAGAAAGTCATATCTAAATGAGTCGCCAGATTTTTCTAAATCTGCATTAAGTCTTTCTTCTAGCTTGCCAATGGGAATTAAACGCTCTTCCCAGCCCAAAGTATTATTTTTGACGATAATATTTCCCTTGGCATCTTTTGTGGTGTAATCTAGGCTCTTCTGAATTTCATAGGAATTGTTCGGCATCCAAAAAGCAAAGTAATAATCTGGCTTGTCAGATGTTGAATTTGGCTTGAATCCCAGCACAACTTTCCAGAGAACACTAGGAACTGTTATCGTTCGAGTGCCGTCCGCTGTTTTGAAATTTTTAAAAGAATTGGGATTATCCTGAAGTGGAGCTTCCACAACTCTTCCTCTTTCATTTAAAACTGTCACAGTAGGAGGAGTAGAATATTTTGTTAACTCTCCACCACCAGAACCGTACACACCAGAAGAGATATAGAACTTATAAGGTGTTGGCTGTCCTTCATTTTTAAGACGCGCCAGATCCTGTAGTTTCTCTTCCAAACCGCTCCAAGCACCTCCATTTCCCTTGGAATCTTGAGGAACAATATTCGTAGTTAAGAAACTAGCATAAGTAGGTAGGCGGGAAAAAACCAATCTATGTAACAAAACATTAAGCTACTTAATTGGAGTTAAACTTAAGACGTTCAGTGGTGTAATTTCCCCTCTGTCCTCTAGCTTCTACTCCATGAATTACGGCATAGGCTAGTTCTAATTCATCATCAAACATTTGTCCCGCTAACTCATCTTTCTTAATATGTTGCCACTCCAATTCAATGGGGTTCATTTCCGAACAATACTTGGGCAAAAAGAAGATATATAAACCTTGCTTTTCCCAATGTGGCCATAACTCTTGGACTTCTTTGCATCGGTGTATTGGGCCGTTGTCTTGTACAATTACTCTCGGTCGTCCAATTTCAGCAGCTTCCTTCGCTTCTCGCTCCATCATTTTGATATAAGCTTTTCGATCAACACCCCCAATTACTAAACCATAAATAAAACTGATTCCCTGTTGAAGAAGTCCTATAATACTTAGTCTACGACCACGCCGTTTCGTTTGTTCTAATCGTTTCTGCTCACCTATTTGGTAATAAGTATAGCCTGGTTCACTCCACGCACAAAAACCTGATTCATCTAAATACTTTAAGTCAATTCCTCCCGCCGCTGCCTCTAATTGCAACATATCTAAGTCAGATTGCTTCGTTTCTTGTACTATGGGGTCTTGTTTTCCTTTGTGACTTTTTCTGGCTCGTTTCCAAACAACCCTTTTTTTTAGTATCCTTCTTAATCGATCGGCACTTAGTTTGACAGAACGTTCTTTTTCTAATTTCTGGACTAATTGAACACTGTTATATGTACGTGATTCGTTTTTGAGGGCTTCTTTTAAAAACTCTATATCTTCGTCTTTCCACGTTGGCTTTGCCCCTCGACCAGGCAACTCCCAAAGCCCTTCCATGCCTAGATTCGACCATTTATGTAAAACCTCTCTCACTGTTTGTAAAGTCCAATTAAAATGAGCAGCTATTTTTTCAACGTACCAGCCATGTGCATTTAATCTAATTACTTCTGCTCTATCTTTAACTTTTTGTGGAACATCCGCAGTTCTGAGTTGGAAGAGAGTTTTGTCTTGCTGTTGAGTCAGGAATACCCTTAATCTAGCGCCCATATATTTAGTTACCTCAGTCAATACTTCGGACAGTTTTTTAACGACTCTGTAAGCGTTACAGCGTAAGCCCTGGCATTTTTAATGGTTTTTTGAAACGAGCGGGCTAGACTTAAAGATTGAAAAAATAGTCATCCCTATAGCCATCAAGGGTTTGAGATACTAGATTAGATCTAAAACTGTCCGAAGTATTGCTCAGTAGATCTATTCTCTTTGTTTACTTATCTTAACATAGTTCGTTTTTTTTGCGCCGACCTACTTAAACCGTATTGGGGCATAAAGGGCCAAAAGGATATTTAACGTCTCTTCAGAAAACTGAAGTAATCGAATGGCTAAAGAATAAAGAATCTTGGGATTTCGATGAGCTAGTTAATTATTTAGACCAAGAGTTTGGTGTCATATATAAATCAAAATAGAGCTACTATGAACTTTTGTCTATTGCAAAAATTACCTGGAAAAGAACTCAGAAAATTAATCCTAAAGCCGATAATGAACTGGTCAAGACAAAGAGAGAAGAAATTAACAATACTTTGTCTGAAAACAATGTCCAGATAGAATCTGGGGAAACAATAGTATTTTTTATAGATGAATGTCATCTACTTCATGGTGATATCAATGGCTACGCTTGGGGTCTATCTGACACAAGAATTGAAGTCCCAATTACCAATCAAAAAAATAGACAAACTTATTTTGGTGCATTAAATTATCAAACCAAACAATTCCATGCTCAAGGCTATGAATCTGGTGATGGAAAATCAACAGTTAAATTCATAAAATACTTACAAGATAAATACAAAGGGCGGAGGATTATCTTGATTTGGGATGGGGCTAGCTATCATAGATATGGAGAATTTAAAGATTATTTGTTATCAGTCAATGCTGACAAAGAACCTGATAATTGGTCGATTACTTGTATTTTGTTTGCTCCCAATGCTCCCGAACAAAATCCAGTTGAAGATATTTGGTTACAAGCTAAATTTTTTTTACGAAGGTATTGGTATTTATGTAAGTCTTTTAAGATCGTCAAATTTTTGGAGAGAGTTTTTTACCAAGGAACAGAAATTTGATTTCCCGAAAATTCATCAGTACACCTATACATAGAAAATCATTTAGGATTGCTATAGCTACTAATTCTTTTGGGTTTTCGACGACGGTGGACTCCGGCTGGGTACAGGCATTGTAAATTACCTCTATTACATAGGAATCACATTTTGGCACTAATCTAATTTGACAAATTCGCTTTGGTTTTACCTCGGTTTTAATTAAAATATTAGTACCGGAAAGTTTTATAATTCTTTTCTTTAGTTGCTTGCTACTAATGGCTTGAATCGTATAGACTAGAATATTCCGACCCTTGACTTTATCTTTGTACTTCGGTAATTTCGGGCGACCCGTGAATCACGCGCAAGTCGATTTTGTAAGCTTTGACTGCTTCAAAAAAAGACTTCCAATTTTTGTCTAATATCATTAATATTTGTTGACTTACCTTGGCGGGTAATTCTTTGTATGCTTGATGAGATTTCATCAAACGATTCATTTCGTTGTAATTGATATAACCCCATCCGTAGACAAAACTTTGAGGGATAACGTAGTTAGCAGCGTTATACAAATTTTTGGATTTAAAGGCTAGTACATCTATTTCAACAAAACGATTCTCGCTGGATTTAATGATGTGTCTCTCTGCTAGTTGCATTTAGACTCTCCATTTTTTAACGCTCGCGATAAATTTATCAGTTCACCCTTGTGACTATATACTACAATTGCTTACTACTGCTTGTAAACTTAATGAAGTTTTATAATACCATTTTTTTAAAGTTATGACAGACTTTTGCAAACAGGGAAAGTGTATGAATTACAATGTCTTGTCGTGCTCGATCTCTATCGGATCTTTAGAAAAATGGTATAACGTGCGCTTACCCTGCGACGGTGACGGATGCGGAGGTTATTAAAGAGATTAAACGATCGCTTTTTTGTTGGCTAGTTCCTGGCTTTGTGAAAAATACCGTTAACCTGACGTTGCGGCTTAGATCTTGATACTTTTGGGACTGACAATGTCGGCTCAATATTGGAAATCAACAGACGTTTAAATATCTCAAAAAATTATCGCTTCACAGATGCCTGTGAAGCGATAATTTTGGGAAAAGTCTATTAGCAATTTATCGGACGCGATCGCATTTTCAATTAAACAGCCGCCAACTGTGGAGTCGGACGCTTGCTGTTGCGGATACCCTCGATCGCACCTGCGTAATCCTTCGCCTTAAATACCGCAGAACCAGCTACGATCGCATTTGCGCCCGCTTCCAACACCTGCCAAGTATTATCCACCTTCAAACCACCATCCACCTCAATCCAAGGATCGAGACCTCTCTCGTCGCACATTTGGCGCAGCTTGCGAATTTTTGGTACCATAGTCGGGATAAAGCTTTGACCGCCAAAGCCCGGATTGACGCTCATAATCAGCACCAAATCGCAAAGATCCAGCACGTGCTCGATCAACTCCAGCGGTGTCGAAGGATTCAAAACCACACCAGCCATTTTGCCCAATTCCCGAATTTGACCCAGGGTGCGGTGCAAGTGAGGCGAAGCATTGTGTTCGGCGTGCACCGAAATAATGTCAGCACCAGCTTTCGCGAAGTCCTCGACGTACTTCTCCGGTTCCACAATCATCAGGTGGACATCCAGAGGTTTCTTGGTGACGGGGCGAATTGCTTCGACAATCAGCGGCCCGATCGTAATATTAGGTACAAAGCGACCGTCCATCACATCTACGTGAATCCAGTCGGCGCCGGCGCGATCGACAGCCTGAATCTCTTCTCCAAGACGGCTAAAATCGGCTGATAATATTGATGGAGAAATAACGATCGATTTTTGGGATTTGGTCATAAAAAAAATTCGGTAAGTGGGAAACTCATAGTCTTTAGACCTGAGAGGAAAACGACCCGGCGATTTCAATCGCCTTGAATCTTTGCATTACCGCCTTGGAGTTGTAAGAGTCCGGTGTACTTTTGTAGTGTACTTTCAATGGGACAATTACCATTTCAAATCTTACAACCCTGTACGCATAATGTTCGCTCCTGATGGAGCCTCCCTTGCGGGGTAATGTTCGCCTCGACCTGGTTATAAAGGCTTGTTAGACCTGCGACACTGTTTCAGTGACTTTAAAACTGTTTAATCGCAGATGACAGAGCGGAAAACTGGCGTCGCATTCTCCGGTGTCGTGACCTAAATAACGTCTCCTCCTAAGAGGGGTCTGGTCAGAACAGCTCGCAATTTCTTACGAGCTCAGTGGCTAAAGCCCTGAGTTCCTGACGGCTAGGTCTGTGTCTCCTGTCTCCTGTGCTGTATCCAGTTTATCAAAATGCGGCTCTCCGGCTCGAAAAGTTGTCAATAATAGGTAAGAGCAGGTTTAGCGGCCAAATTTTGCCTCTAAAAGACAATTTTTGTGCAAAACCTGCCCTGCTGCGAATTTTGCTTTACGATATAAATTTTCCGTATAGCAAATAACTTGCGTGCAAAACTAGACCTCCTGCAAATTTTCTGTAGCCAATTATGAAAAATAAAGATCCCTTAGACAATCCCGAACTCGATCGGGCAAGTCTGTTTGTACTAATGATCCCAGTCATCGGCTTTTTCCCCGCCCTGTGGAATCTTTACCGCCGTCAGGGCAGCCCCGAGCGCAAAGCCGTCAGCCGATTGGCAATTGCCCTTGCATTTAGCTGGCTCTTAGGACATATTCTTTTAGAAGCTGGAGCGATTTCTGCGGAATCTTCGACACTTACCATGTTATTAATGAGTAGCCTGCTGACAACCAGCTATTTTATCGTTGCTCTGGGACTGATGGTTCGCCTCTGGAAGCGTCAACCGCTATGGTTGCCCGGAATTAGCCGCGTAGCCGAGCAAGTGGTCGGCAAACATTTATCATAATTTAGGGTTCCTTTAAGCCCCTACTGTATTGATTGACTGCGTTTTCAGCTTGATACTACATATTGTCACGATCTTTTTTATTTTTGTTGTGTGTGAGGAAGCCAGTGCCAGCTCAAAAAACTCCTAATCAAGACCCTATCAAACAATCAACCGCTCAACCTTCAACCAAAAAATCGCACCAACCGCATCGAGGCCGTTGGCTGGGTTTTGGTTTTGGTTTGGCTGGAGTAGCCATGCTCTCAGCCACAGCCGGAGCGCTGCTAGCCGTCTCCCTTTCCACAACGCCGCTTCAGCAACAAAAGTTGAGCCCTGAAGAAGCGGCGGTGTTTTCTCAAGGCGACATGGCAAAGCTCAGCATGAAGATGCCGGAGCTGACTCGCCCAGTTAATATTTTAGTCTTAGGACTTAAGGTTCTGAGTTCAGACCTCGAAGGCCATCCCGATAAAGACAAGGGATACGATGTCTGGCAAAACTCTTTTAAGGGTTTAACCGATACTATGCTGTTGGTGAGGTTTGACCCTCAAAATAAAAAAATAAGCGTGCTTTCCATTCCGCGAGACACCCGCACCTATGTCGAAGGTAGGGGTGTCGTGAAAATCAACGAAGCTAATTACTACGGCGGCCCTGCTTCATCCGCTAAGTCAGTAAGCGGACTGCTGGGCGGCGTGGGAATCGATCGCTATGTCACAGTCAATATTCAAGGCATCAAAAGTTTGGTAGATGCCCTGGGCGGGATTACTATTAATGTCCCTAAAGACATGAAGTATACCGATGAAAGTCAGCATTTATATATAGATTTAAAGGCTGGCAAACAACGTCTGAATGGCGAACAAATCGTACACTATTTGCTTTACCGACATGACGATTTAGGCGATATCGGGCGGGTACAGCGCCAGCAATTGTTGATGCGGGCTTTTGTGGAAGAGCAAGTTAATGTTGGTTTGCTCTCTCGGTTGCCGAAGATTTTATCGGTGATTCAGTCTCACCTTGATACTAATTTGAGTATAGAAGAATTGGTGGCTTTGGCTGGTTTTGCTACTCAAACCGATCGCGCTGGAGTGCAGATGTTGATGGTTCCTGGCAAATTCAGCGATCCTAAGGACTACAAGGCAAGTTTTTGGTTGCCAGACCAAAATGGCATCGAAACTCTGGTAGCAAAGCATTTTGACTTCGGTCAAAATACTTGGACAATCGAGAATGCTGATTCGACTTTTCTGAAGGTGGCGATTCAAGACAGTACGGGCGATCGATCGGCGGTTGAAGATTTTGTCAGGACTTTAACTCGGGCAGGCTATCGGAATGTGCAAGTTTCTAAAGCTTGGTCTGAACCGCTAGACCTAACGACGATTGTAGCTCAAGACGGGGACATTAAAAGTGCTCAAGCGATTCGCCAGTCTTTGGGTTTTGGAGAGGTGCTGGTTGAGAGTACGGGTGCTTTGCAGTCAGACGTGACAATCAGATTGGGTAAGGATTGGTTGAGTAAAAAAACTCAGTCTGGCGGAGGGCTTTAAGTCTTTTTAAACGGAGATATTTTTGCACTAATATCAGCAGGCAAGATGCCTGTTCCACAAAAATTAGATTTTATTGTGGAACGGGCATCTTGCCCGTTTATGAAAGGCTTATTGACAATGGTTCGATCGCCTCAGCCACCGCACCCACACCCAACCCAAAAAACTACCGATAAAATAAGACGGAAAATCCGACCAAGTAAAGGAGTTTCCCAATACCAATCGTCCCGGTAAAGTAGCTCTAGCTGCTTGTAAAAACGGAGGTTGCCACAGTTGCAGAAACTCCAATCCGCAGGTAGCAATACACACTCCTATAGCAACCCAAACGAGGGAAGCTTGCGGCCACAAGAAAACTGTTAGCAAAATCCAAAATATTTGATAAGCTACGGCCCCGAAAAAGTCGTTGAACCATTCCGGTGCAGGGCCGCGAGAAAACCTGATCGTGTAACCTAAAGGGATAATTACAGCAATGCTGATTAGCAAGGCTACTCGATATTTAAAAAAATGGTGACGGGGATAAAATGGAGAATTCATTAAAATTGAGACAGGTTTTTTGTTCGATTTAAGGATTGTACTGTAGTCTGAATTAGACATCTCCTAAAGAGCCACTCAAGGGCAGGCGTTCCGCCTAATCCCTACTTCCCACAAGAATTGTGGGAGAGGTACATTATACTCTCAAAACAGTGACATGAAATGAATGATTACATCGATCTTTACTGCGAACGTATTATTCCTGGTTTATGGAGTGAACCACTAAATGCTGTATCTAATATTTCTTTTTTCATTGCAGCATGGGCTATTTTTCAATTGACTCGGCAACAGCAAAAAGTACCGACTGGTATTTGGATATTGATTAGTTTAGCCACCAGTATAGGTATTGGAAGTACCCTATTTCATACATTTGCGACAGAATGGGCAGGATTGCTAGATATGATTCCTATTGTGCTCTTTCAGCTTGTTTTTTTATGGTTGTATAGCCGTCAAGTAGTTAGAATGAAATATGGATATGCAGGAGGATTGCTAGTAGGATTTTTATTTGCAAGCAACTTCAGCAATCAATTTACAAATGTTCTCAACGGTTCTCTTTCTTATGCTCCTACTTTTTTAGTGTTACTAGGGCTTGGACTATATCACTACCAACAGAAAAAGCGTGAGCCATTTGTTCTATTAGCAGCATCGGGGGTATTCCTGTTAGCCCTTTCATTCCGAACTGTCGATCGCGCAATTTGTCCTTACTTTTCAACGGGCACTCATTTTCTTTGGCATCTTTGTAATGGTATTTTGCTGTACTTATCAGCAAGAGCATTAATCCTAAACAGGTCTATGATGGAGTAGGGTTTACTTAAGAAAAATCTGACTTGCCCAAAATGGCTATATTGCCAGAAAATCGTCAGATGAAATTCATCAAAAGCATTAAGTAAACCGTATTGCAATACAATCCACTCCATCAAGAGAAGAGTTTTGAACCGTATTGGGGCGCTTTTGGCGCAGAGGGAAGAGTATTGCGAGGGTTTTGGATGTCGTAAAAAAACCTTTTATCCCTCCCCTCTCTGTGTTCTCTGTGTTCTCTGCGGTAAAATCTTCTTAATATCTACTTCACCTCTTTATAATCCAAAAATCGTCAGATGAAATTCATCAAAAGCGTTAAGTAAACCGTATTGGTCTATGATGGAGTAGGGAGCGATCGCCTCTACCCCTCTCCACATCCCTAAGCACCTCTTCTAGCAACATCCGCTCTAAATGCCGGGAGTAAGCTAAAATCTGCAATCTACCGATCGACTGGCATAAAATTGTAACCCGTACCGGATTTAGAATCGGGTACAATTTGCAAAAGAACTACTTTGCTATTGCGATCGCCACTCGACAAAAATCTAATTTCCCCCGTCGCACCGCTAACTTTGAAATCCTCACCAGCTAAGGCTTTAGCCAGCATCACTCGCCCCGCTTTACCGCTATTCGGCTCAATTTTCCCGATCGACCTTCCCAGCCGCAACACCTGCACCGCATCGTAACTCATCGCCGTCCGCCAGCTAACATCAATTCCCCACAAATTTCTAGCTAATTCTACAAATTTTTGATTTTTACTATCAGCAAAATGCCAAGGTACAGAAATTATCGCCCCGTTCAAAGCTGCTCCACCCTGTTTCAATAAATCCGTATTGTATAGAGCATCACCGCCAATTATTGGCAAACCTTTTTGATTATTTTTAGCGATTTCTAGGAATGAATTTACAGTATCTGAATCTGGTAGCAAAACCAACACATCTGCTTCCATCCCATCGATGTGCGCCGCAGAATTTGGCTCAGATAAATCTACTTCTTTAACAACTTGACCGCCTTCCAGAATCAAAGTAGTAGAAAAAGCTGTTTGCAGCGACTTGCTATAAGAACTTTTGGAATTGTAAAAAACCGCAGCCGTGCTTTTTTTCATGCCAGTTAACATATAGCGAGCTAAAGCCGTACCTGTAAATTGGTCGCTCGGTATCGTCCGAAAGAAATAGTTTACTCCGTCAGGGCGCCTCGGAACCGTTGCTAATTGAATGCTCGTGCTCGTAGGTGCGATCGCCACCATTTGATTTTGACTGTAAATTGGAGCAACTGCGATCGAAGTTTTGCTGGTGCCGTGACCGACAACTGCTAAAATACTGCTATCTGCAATCAGACTCTGTGCAATAGCCTTCGCCCGATTTTCATCATTACCGTCATCAGCAATTACTACCTTTAAAGGCACTCCCGCCTTAATTGCTTCGTCTTGAGCTTGAGCTATCCCGCGCAATATTTCCGCCGCCCCGCTGAGATTGTCGCCAATCGGAACTACTGCGGCAATTTTCAAAGCTTGTGCAGTACCGAGTCGAGCGTTATTGAGATAAATTAAAGTTTCCGCGTCTGTGCGATCGACTTTTACAGCCGCTTCTAGCTGATTTACCGCCGTTTTGAAGTCACCGCTGGCGATCGCGCGAACTCCTGCTTGCTTGTCAGGATTTGCCGTGCTAGCGAACAAAATGCGATCGCCCGCACTGATGTAACTGCTGGCATCTACGGGCGAGGAAGTTTCGGCATTTTCCGGTGTCACCCCAGGCAAAGAGGGCAATTGAGAATCGCTAGGATTCAGACTTCTCTCAGCTAAGTGTACAGCATCTTTGAGGATACTTATCAACTCTTTTTTGAAGACAAAAGCACCCGCACCTAAAGCAATTAAAAATATCAAAAATACATAAATAAGCCAGCTTTTGTTGCTGCTTTTTTGAGAGTTATCTTGCTCGTGACTGCTCGCCAAAGTAGCCACTGTTGGCTCCTCCAAAGCTGCTAACATTTCCTTAGCATTAGCGAACCGACTTCGGGGGTGAAATCTAATCGCTTTATCCAGAACTGCGGCAAATCTCACACTCACCTTTGATGAATGATTCTGCCAAAGCATCTCCCGAGTTTGGGGGTCAGTTTCTAAATCCTGGGGCCACTTGCCAGTTAGTAAATAAATTGCCGTCAATCCCAAACTGTACAAATCGCTCGAATATTCGGGTCTGCCTGCCGCTTGTTCCGGAGCCATAAATTGGGGCGTTCCAATGGAGATTGTTACATCATTTAACCCAGCAGTCATCCCTTGATTAATTGTTTCCTTAACTACGCCAAAATCTATCAAAACTGGTTCGTCGTCAGACTTGCGTAATATAATATTTTGGGGTTTAATATCTCGGTGGATAATCTGTTTTTCGTGTATATAATCCAAAACTATTAGCAGACTTGTCAGGATTTTTTTAACTTCCTCCTCGTTCATTCTTCCAACAACTTTGACTCGGTTGTTAAGCGTTTCCCCGTCTATCCATTCCAGCGCCAAGAAAAATAAACCGTTTTCCTCAAAGTGCCCGTAAAGTTTGGGGATTTGAGAATGCCCTTCGCCCAACTTTTCCAAAACAGCAGCTTCTTGAGAGAAACGCTCTCGAACACTTTGATCGATATCAGGATTATTTGTCTGGGGCTTAAGCTGCTTAATGACGCAACACCGATGCGAAGGCATTTGCGTGTCTTCGGCCAACAATGTTAAGCCAAAACCTCCTTCTCCCAACTTCTCAATTACCCGGTACCGATTGTTTAAAAGTTGTTCTGATTCTGGGTTGGGTTCCGGCGGCTGCAAAATATCGCCGTTGATTTGCACGGGACTTTCTACTGCGAGAATTCCATATTTGCCACTCCCGTTTGGTTCGGAATGAATTAGCATGGATGTGTCGCCGTTGTCTTTTAACTTTCTCTTGAGTTCAAAAATGCGATCGACTATTATTTTCTCTTCGTCACCTGTTGGGGGACGCTTGTACAACACATTAAAAATCGCTGTCGGTGCGACATATTTGCCGTAGTGTTTGCTCAACAGCAGCAGCACGATATACTCTTCTTTGTTTAGGTCTATGCACTCGGAACCTAGCTTGACGGCGCGGGTTTTAGTGTCGATGTTCAAGTTGTTCATACCGAAAAGTTTTATTGATAACTAAGAAATTAATAAAAATGCAAGTAATTGGTAAGAAATCGAGTATAGCCTCGATCGGGCAGATATGGTACAATAACAGCACTGGGGTCAACTACTGGAGAGATGTTTAGCTCCTCAACTGGATCGAATGCTCGTACCAGAGGCTGCAAAACAGGCTCGATCGCCGATTGCACGAGCGAGAACCCAAAATATCCTTAACGGTTAGACTTAATTGTATAAATATTTGATTTATAGCCAAACCGCAGATTGACGCAAATCGACGCAGATGTATTTCGAGATAAGTCTTCTTAAAAATTTTCAAGTTCCGTAAATAGCGATTGCCCGCCGTGAGTTGCACTGATTCAGGATTTTCGGCAGGGAATCGATCGCATTCAGTTACATGGGAGTCTTTCTGACTACAATATTGTTGGCAACTCGATAAATTTGGCGGGTACTTCTGACCAAATTGCTGTAATTCAAGGTGGCTTTACTCCTGATAGTTTCTTGTTCGTTTAAGAAGTTTAAAAAGATCGGGCGGTTGAAACCGCCTCTATACAAACAAAACCCGCCGGACGCCGGTTGAAGAAGACCGGGCGGTTGAAATTACGTTATTTTCTTTAGTCCGCGGAGGCGGACATCGTTTGTGTAGACGCGGTTTCAACCGCCGTCTTCGTCTTGTCTGCAATCCATTCGAGTAAAATCGGATTGACTAATTCCGGGGCTTCATCCTGGGGACAATGGCCTACGCCCTCCAGCGGAATAAACTTTTCTACAGCCGGAAACTTGGCTAATTCTCGCCCGAGGGCGATCGGCTCCCAAGGGTCTTTTTCGCCCCACACAATCAAAGCAGGACAGTTTAAACGGGGTAACAAATCCTCCGGTAAGGGGCCTTGAGAATAGCTAATAAATGCTACAAATACATCCACTGCGCCGTTGTCTCGCGCTGGTTTTAACAAGATTTCTACAAGTTCGTCGCTGACAGCTTCGGGACGGTGATAGGCTTGCAAAAGCACTTTTTTGACCGTATTCGGCGTTGCTAATTGTTTGAAAAATAATTGACTAATCCACTTGACATTTAAAACTTTTTGTGCGATTGGCGCTCCAAAACTGCGATACCAAGGCATTTCGGCGCGTTTGCGATCGTGCAACAAGCGCAGGGAACAATTGAGTAAAATGACACCAGAAGCAATATCGGGAAAATCAACGGCGGCTTGCATAATTGCTACGCAGCCGATCGAATTTCCCACCAAAAAAGCAGGCCCGCCCGCAACTTCCCGACAAAAATCGGCAATTAACTCTCCCCAAGTCTCAAAAGTATAATCAATCTCCAGCTTGGGCGCAGGCTTAGCAGAAGCGCCAAAACCGATAAGATCGATCGCAAAACAGCGACAATCAGCAGCCAACGCCGGTAAATTCTTGCGCCAGTGGCCCGAAGACGCCCCGAAACCGTGGACAAACACCACCGCCGGGCCCTGGGTGCCCGCAGCCTGGTAACAAATCGGAAAACCTTTCCACATCCAGGTTTGAGGCGCAAGAGCAGTTAACGTAGAAGAAGTCATATAGGTAAAAAAGTGAAAATTTAAGAGTTGGAAGGACTAAAGTCCTTACTACAAACCGTATCGCAATTCGAGGCAACTGCTAGGACATAAATCCCAAACCTTCGCTCCCTCCTCCCTCTGCGCCCTCTGGCGCTGGTGCGGTTAAATCCTCTTCCTTCTTCCTTTGCAGTTAGAGTCGATACTATGTCACGATTAAAGATGCCGACTTTTTTTGCCTTATTGAAATTTCCCCTATGCCAGCGATCATCTCAACTTCCGTCGTGCCGTTTCTAGGATCGGAAATCGTACCCGACTACGACACAGCCCGAGTAGTTATTTTACCAATTCCCTACGAGGCAACCACCACCTACCGCCGCGGGTGCGAAAACGGGCCGGCTAAGCTGCTAGAAGCTTCTCACCAGCTCGAATGCTACGACGAAGAACTCGATCGCGAAGTTTGCTACGATGTTGGTATTTATACCGCATTGCCGATCGCCGATACCCGCAACAAGCAACAAGTTTCATCCTTAGAAATGTTGCAAGTTACCCAACAAACCGTACACCAGCTAATTACCGAAAATAAGTTTGTCATCTCCCTCGGAGGCGAACACAGCATCACCGCTGGCGTTGTCGAAGGCTACCGCCAAGGATACCCCGACGAACCCTTCACAGTCGTGCAAATCGACGCCCACGGCGACTTGCGGCACGAATACGAAGGCTCGATTCACAACCACGCCTGCGTGATGCGGCGGGTTGTCGATATGGGCTTACCGACACTGCAAATCGGAATTCGCGCTATCTGCAAAGAAGAAGCCGACTTGATTAAAGCCAAACAGCTAAACGTCTTTCGAGCTCGGGAAATCGCGACTCAACCGGATTGGGCCGATCGCGCCCTTGCTAGCATAACAACCAAACGAGTATTTTTGACGATCGACCTAGACGGCATCGATCCCACATTAATCCCAGGAGTTGGCACGCCGGAACCAGGTGGGTTAAATTGGTATTCGCTCACCGGATTTTTACGCCGGTTATTCGAGTCCTACGAAGTCATCGGCTGTGACATCATGGAACTAGCACCTGTTGTAGATTCTGTAGTCTCAGAATTTACCGCCGCCAAACTAACATACAAAATGATTGGATATCAAGCTCTGGCGAAAGGTTGGCTAAAGCAAGACGAGGAATAAATCGCCAAGTCCGAATTCAAATAGGCTGTTGGTCAGGCTATAATTAAGTTCAACAGTTGACAGTTGACAGTTGACAGTTGACAGTTGACAGTTGACAGTTTCAGAGCTACCTCTACCCAGGAGTCCGAGTATTGGAGTAATGAATAGTCCGATCTTAATTTGTCATTCAAAGACGGGCGGGCTTTCAACCAATTCTTTCTGGTAAAGTCGAAAAATAACCTATTTGATTCGCACCGATCCTTTCATCTTTCATATTGGAAAATACTGCTCCTCACATCCTGAAAAAATGAGTTTAATCAGCGAAACAACAGGTACTCCCATTAACGGCTACGCTCCCGATTTTGAACTGCCGGGAGTTGACGAAGAAGTTCACCATTTATCTCGATATTTAGAAAAATGTCGAGCGATAGCGGTGATATTTATGTGCAATCAGTCTCCCTGCGTCGAGTTGTATCTCAATCGCCTCAAACAACTGCAAGCAGATTTTCAAGATAGAGACGTTACTTTAATCGGGATTAATGCTAATGATGCCAACCAGCATCCCGACGAAAATTTTGAAAATATGAAAATTTTTGCAGCCAACAATCAACTCAACTTCCCGTACATCCGAGATATGGCTCAAGATGTGGCTGAGAGTTTTGGGGCTTCTCATACGCCGGAGGTTTTTTTGTTAGACCAAGACGGCAGATTGCGCTATAAAGGTTTAATAGACGACAATGCCGACAATTCAGAAGCGGTGCAATTTTCTTATTTGCGAAGTGCGATCGACCAATTGCTGAATGACCAACCGATAGAACCTTCGAGTACAGAGGCGATCGGTTGTACTCTCAAATGGCGAGCATAGACGGCGGTTGAAACCGCCAGAAAGTCAAACATAGACGGCGGTTGAAACCGCTTCTACACAAACATAGACGGCGGTTGAAACCGCTCCTACACAAACGATGTCCGCCGGACGCCGACGGTCGAAGATAACGTATTTTAACCGCTCTTCAACCCGCGGAGGCGGGTTTCGTCTGTATAGACGCGGTTTCAACCGCCCGGTCTTCAACCGCCCGGTCTTCTATTTCTGATGAACTTAAAAAATACACGTATTCTCAATTTAATTATTGCAGCAATTGTGGCGATCGCACTGCTGATTAATTGGACTCCCGCCACAGCGCAGCAGCGAACATCTTTAACCGTATCCGCTGCCATCAGCCTCTCGCCAGCCTTAACAGAAATCAAAACAGTATATCAAACCAGCAATCCCAATGTGAATATTACCTATAATTTTGGTGCTTCCGGCGCCCTAGCCCAGCAAATTCAGCAAGGAGCCCCGGTAGATGTGTTTTTAAGTGCCGCTACCAAACAAATGGATGCTTTGCAGCAAGCTAATTTGCTCCTCAACCAGACACGACGCAACCTCCTGACAAATCGCCTGGTATTGATTACACCCAAAAATAGCGCTGTTTTGAGCGATTTCAAACAGTTGACGGATGCCAAAATCAAGAAAATTGCGATCGGCGAACCCAACAGCGTCCCCGTCGGACAATACGCCCAGGAAATGCTAACTAAACTAGGATTGTGGCAGCAAATTAAGCCAAAATTAGTGCTAGGAAATAACGTCCGTCAAGTGCTGACATTTGTCGAAAGCAGAAACGTTGATGCTGGCATAGTCTACGCCACTGACGGCAAAACATCCGACAAAGTAACTGTACAGCTAACAGCGGCCGCAAATTTGCACTCGCCCATCGTTTATCCCCTAGCAGTTATCAGAAACAGCCGCCATCCCGCAGCCGCCAAAACCTTTGTTGAGTTCTTGGCGGGCGATCGCGCTAAAATAGTATTTCAGAAATACGGATTCGGTTTAGCTCGTTAATTAGCAACCCGGAGAAAGAGGGCCGGCACCGGGCACCGCCCCTACAGTTTATTCTCTTCCTTCTCTTTCTTCCTTAGCGCCCTTTGCGTCTTCGCGGTTCGTTTAAAAAAAATCTCATTCAAAAATTAGATAAGACTGCGATAGTTAATCCCAAATATGGAATTCGACTTATCTCCATTGTGGATATCCCTAAAAGCATCCGCCATCGCCACATTCCTTACCTTCTTTCTCGGAATCGCCGCCGCCCGGTGGATGCTTTCAACCCGCATCCGAGGTAAAGCCTTAATAGAAGGCATTTTCATCTCTCCCTTAGTTTTGCCGCCCACAGTAGTCGGATTTTTGTTGCTGCTGCTGTTTGGGAGAAATGGCGCGATCGGTCAATTGTTGCTAAAATTCGACTTAACAATCCTCTTCACTTGGCAAGCCGCCGTAATTACAGCCACAGTCGTATCATTTCCCCTGATGTACAAAACTGCTTTGGGATCTTTTGAGCAAATTGATGCCAACCTTCTCAATGCAGCCCGCACTTTAGGTGCTTCCGAATGGACAGTTTTTTGGCGGATTATGCTACCTCTAGCCTGGCCGGGAATTTTAGCAGGAACTATTCTCGCATTTGCCCGCGCTTTGGGTGAATTCGGCGCCACGTTGATGTTAGCTGGGAATATTCCCGGACAAACTCAAACTATCCCGATGGCGATTTATTTTGCTGTGGAAGCTGGGGATATGAGGCAAGCTACTATTTGGGTTTTGATTGTGCTCAGTCTTGCTTTGAGCGTGCTTACTGCTGTTAATTATTGGACTGATTTACAAAAAAAATCTCCCCAACCAAATCCTAAATATCGCCATCGTAAGTTAATTATAAACGGGGTTCATGCTTCTAACCTGGATGGGCATTTTGCCCATCCCACAACTTATTTACATTTTCCAGATAAACCGCAATCTAATGTTGCTAAATTGGCTAATTATGGTGGCACAAATAAAAAAAATAATCAACCGGGAACAGGACTTTTTCTAAACATTTTCAAACCTCTTTCTGGCTTTGCCTTAAATGTCGGTTTCGATATCGGGCAGGAAGTGCTGGGAATTTTGGGCGCGTCGGGTTCGGGCAAGAGTATGACTCTGCGCTGCATCGCAGGTTTGGAAACTCCAACTAGCGGTAAAATTGCAGTCAACGGTAAGGTTTTATTTGACTCAGTACAGGGCATTAATGTGCCTTCTAAAGACCGCCGTATCGGTTTTTTGTTTCAAAACTATGCTTTGTTTCCGCACTTGACTGTGGCTGAAAATATTGCCTTTGGCTTGCAGCATTTATCTGCAAGCGAGCAACAACTTCGGGTCAAAGAACAATTAATTTCGGTGCAAATGTCGGGACTGGAAAATCGCTATCCGCAGGAACTTTCGGGCGGCCAGCAGCAGCGGGTGGCTTTGGCGAGGGCGATCGCAAGTTCGCCGGCTTTGCTGCTGTTAGATGAACCTTTTTCGGCTTTGGATACGCACTTGCGGAGTCAACTGGAACGGGAGTTAATGCAGACTTTGGCTAATTATCGAGGCATTACTTTGTTTGTCAGTCACAATTTAGAGGAGGTTTACCGGGTGTGCGAGAATCTGTTGGTTTTGGCTGATGGAAGTGCGATCGCCTTTGATACCAAACAGAACATTTTCGATCGCCCGCGCAACTTCACCGTCGCCCAGTTGACGGGCTGTAAGAACTTTTGTGCTGCTAAACCTGTTGCCGAAACTGTCGTGGAGGCGATCGACTGGGGCTGCGATCTGACTGTCGCCGAGCCAATTCCCAAATCTCTAGTTTCTGTAGGAATTCGGGCTCATCAAATCAGTTTTGTCAGCGCGTGCGATCGCGAAAATACATTTCCTTGTTGGATCGCCTCAACGGTGGAAACTCCGCACCGGGTGACATTATATCTCAAGTTGCACTCGCCTCCCCACAATTCCCAAGATTATCACTTGCAAGCTGAAGTTTTCAAGGAAAAGTGGCGGGCAATTAAAGACAATCCTTTTCCCTGGTATGTTCATTTGGAGCCAATTAGGTTAATATTAATGGAGGCATGAGTTAACAGCAAGAGACAGTCATATTATGTCCAATAAATTGTCCCTCAAAAAGGTTCGTAGTGAGGACTTTAGTCCTCAGAGGACTGAAGTCCTCACTACGAACCCTTTAGGTGGCGGTAATATAAGGAGATAATATTAACCGTTAATGGTTAACTATAAACAACTAATTTCATCTACTCCAAACATTAAACCATGACAGACAAAGTTAAGAAAACCGATGCCGAATGGCAACAGCAACTCACGCCCGAACAGTTCAAAGTCACCAGAAAAAAGGGAACAGAAAGAGCTTTCAGTGGCGAATATCACGACAACAAAAAGCCCGGAACTTATAAGTGCATTTGCTGCGGCACCGAACTGTTTACATCAGAAACAAAATACGATTCCGGTACCGGTTGGCCGAGTTTCTACGCTCCCATTAAAGAAGAAAATGTCAGGAATGAGGCGGATAATGCCTTGTTCATGCGCCGTACTGAGGTACTGTGTGCTGTTTGTGACGCTCATCTCGGGCACGTATTCAACGATGGGCCCAGGCCAACCGGTCAGCGTTACTGCATGAATTCTGCTGCTCTTGATTTCGTTCCCAAGGAATAAATTCCGCCAACAGATACTGCTAAGTTCTCACCAAAGTATTCTGGAACAAGCCCAAAAGCCTGTTCCAGGCAATTTTATGTTCAAAATGCACCCGTGCTGCTATCTTATGGTGGAGGCAAACAGAAGTAAAAAAATAGTGGCGGCATGGGGATGGTTTATCAGCGGGTTTTGCTGAAGCTCAGCGGTGAGGCGCTGATGGGTAGCTTGGGCTACGGTATCGATCCGGTAGTCGTTGGGTCGATCGCCCAGGAAGTGGCCAAAGTCGTTTCCGAAGGCATTCAAATCGCGATCGTTGTCGGCGGCGGTAACATTTTTCGCGGCGTGAAAGCTGCTTCGGCAGGGATGGATCGGGCAACAGCCGACTATGTGGGCATGATTGCTACGGTAATGAATGCTATCACTTTGCAGGATGCACTGGAACAAGCAGGAGTGCCAACAAGGGTACAATCGGCGATCGCCATGCAAGAAGTAGCTGAACCCTACATTCGGCGGCGCGCCATTCGTCACTTGGAAAAAAAACGGGTAGTGATTTTTGGTGCCGGTTCTGGCAATCCTTTCTTTACTACTGATACTACAGCCGCATTGCGGGCGGCTGAAATTGATGCAGAGGTGATTTTTAAAGCGACGAAGGTAGATGGGGTGTACGATTCTGACCCCCACGTCAACCCAGACGCACGCAGGTATCAAACCCTCACCTACGCCCACGTCTTGAACCAAGACTTGCGGGTGATGGACAGTACCGCGATCGCCCTGTGCAAAGAAAATAATATTCCTATTATGGTATTTGACCTCTCGGTATCGGGCAACATCTACCGAGCCGTAATGGGAGAATCTATTGGAACTCTTGTCGGAGGATTTTGTGAAGTTAGCTGAAGCTGAAGATCATATGCAAAAGGCAGTTGAGGCTACTCAACGGTCTTTTAATACTATCAGGACGGGACGCGCCAACGCCTCCCTCCTCGATCGAGTCATGGTAGATTATTACGGAGCTCCAACTCCGATCAAATCCCTTGCCAATATCGGAACCCCGGATGCGACAACGATCAACATTCAACCGTTCGATCGCACAGCGCTTACCTCAATCGAAAAAGCAATTTCCCTGTCCGATGTAGGCCTCGTACCTAACAACGACGGTTCAGTTATTCGCTTGAACATTCCACCGCTTACCAGCGAAAGACGCCAAGAATTTGTCAAAATGGCCGCGAAGTTTGCCGAAGAAGGTAAAATCGCAATTCGCAATATCCGTCGCGATGCCGTTGACTCGATTCGCAAGCAAGAAAAAAGCAGCGATATCTCTAAAGATGAATCGCGAGACTTGCAAGATAAAATTCAAAAACTGACGGACAAGTACATTGCCAAAATAGAAGATGTTCTGGCATCGAAAGAGAAAGACATCACGACAGTTTAGAGTCTGAGAAATTGGGCATGGGGAAAGTGCAGCAATCTTAGCCGGAAAAAGGAAAATAAAGTATAGCCTTTCTCAAAAAAGTGAGGTATGCCCTATGCCCGGTTTGGCCTATGCCCTATGCCCGGTTTGGCCAGTCGTACCTCATATGGGAGCTCGAAAGGCTATATGTATTCTCAAAATCCCAATTTCTGGCGATCGATTCCTCATTCCCAATTCTCGATCGTTAATTACAATAGAAATTACATCGTTTCCGATGCTGAGGCAACGGAAACATAATTTTTTCATGAAATCCCCACTTGCAACCGCGTCAGACAATAACAACTGAGTTCTTTGACTTGTACTCCTAGGGCGCGCACCGCACACCATCAGAGAAGCTGCTGCGCCAGATCGATTTCTCTGGCGATTGAGAGGCATAGAAGGCGATATAAAGAAACGAATTAACGATTTTTGATGACGATCGAAATATACAATTTAAATGCACAAGTGCGATTCGTCAAGCGAGTATCTCAGCTTTTTATTTGAGTGCGAGCGGGACAACACTCAAATAATACCAATTTTCAACGAAATAACAGTATTCTTGTTCCCCCCCCCCTGATTCATGGGGGGGCTAGGGGGGTCGAAGAGTGTTGCACACTCTTCGATAAATGGTATAAAAAATGCTTTTTATCAAAATTAGATGCTCCCTTCGTCAATACTGTAAAATTGAAAATGTAAAATTTAATATCTAATATCTAATATCTAATATCATTATGATAATTTATTTTTATAAAGTAGAGGATCCTTACGGCTGCTTTTCCAATTTTTCACTACACGACATTTGCTTGTACGGTCAAGATTGGTTGACTGTGGAACATTACTATCAAGCCCAAAAATTTGTCGGTAGCGCTGATGAAAGATTAGTGGCCGCAATTCAATCCGTACCAACTCCTCAGGAAGCAGCCAAATTAGGTCGCGATCCAAACCACCAAATGCGCCCTGATTGGGAAGCGGTAAAAATTCCCATTATGCGCGAGGCAGTTTTAACTAAGTTTCTCACTCATTCAGACATTCAAGCTATTCTCCTCGCCACAGGGGATCGAGTGATTGTGGAGGATTCGCCAACAGATTACTACTGGGGGTGCGGCTGCGATGGAACGGGCCAAAATCATTTGGGTAAAATTCTGATGAGCGTGCGAAGCGAAATTAGTCAGCGCCCGGGGCCAGATCAAAACTCACATTAATCTATCATTATATGAAGTTATACAAACTAATGTCAACTTATCCTAAAAATAAATAATTATGAGACTAAAAATTCAATATTGCAAGAAATTGATAAGAGGATTAAAATAATAATTATCATTTGGTTAAGTCGCCCTGTCTGTTGAAGGCAAGGAATACACCTCAGCGATCGCCGATTTTTGTTCTTCAGGGTGCCACAGGGGATACACGGTCGTCACTAAGCAGTACGCCACGGATTAATAGTAAAGCTCGGTTTAGTCAAAAACTCAGCCTCATAAAGTTGAGTTCGATCGCGAATGTAGATCAAAACTTCTTATTATCATTCCATAATTGCCAAAGGAGATTTATGCAAATCACAGAAAATACGCAAGAATTACATCATAAACTAGACAAAGAAGTTTTGGTAAGGCGAATCACAGAACGCATCCGCCAATCTCTAGAATTAGAAGATATTTTAACCAGTACAGTAGCAGAAGTGCGGTCTTTTCTGAAAACAGATCGCATTATGATCTACAGGTTTAGTGCCGACGGCTGCGGAGAAGTTGTTGCCGAATCAATTAATAATATATATCTCCCTTCCTTGAAAGGTCTCCATTTTCCAGTAGACGACATTCCTCCCAGCGCGCGGGAGATGTATGTCCGTATGCGCCAGCGGACAATAGTAGATGTTAACTCCGAGACGATCGCCCTCAGTCCCGTTGATGCTGCGGATACCGGTCAACCTTTAGTAAATGAAGAGATCCACTATCGCTCGCTCGATCCTTGCCACAAAGCTTACTTGATGGCAATGGGAGTCCAATCTTCCTTAGTCGTGCCAATTTTGCACCACAGGAGTGTGTCGCAACAGAACAAAACAGAGATCTGCGAGGCCCCCGCCTGCGTAAGTAGATGCGAGCCTGGAAGCGATCGCCAAACTCACATCGAACTGTGGGGACTGTTAGTGGCTCACCACTCCTCCCCCCGCAATATTTCATCCACAGATTTAGAAGTAGTTCAACTCGTAGCAGATCAATTGTCGATCGCCATCGGCCACTCGCTCCTGCTCCAAAAAACCCGCTCTCAAGCATCTCGGGAAGCCACCGTCAGTCGCGTCGCAGCCCTGTTGTACGGTCAGATCGACATTCAACTACAACAGGCTTTAGAAGCCACTGTCACTGCTTTGGGGGGGAGCGGCGGCCGACTTTATCTCAACCCCCGGAAAATCAACAGCGAACAGTTACCGGTTCCCCAGATCGATCGAAGATTTCCCATTGCCCCTACAGCGATCGATGCTACCTTTGAACTGTTCGTCACAGGGACTCAACCGACACTTCCCCATTGGGAAACAGTCAGCGCGATCGAAGCTCATCCCCTCTGGCAACAATGGCTGATCGCAGGATTGAAAAATACCCCCGATTTTCCCAAATTCCCAATTCCCAATTCCCAATTCTCAGCTTGGATAATTACAGACTTATACAAAGAATCTCTATTTAGAGTGTTAGTTCCTGCTTTCCAAGGAACTCAAATTCGGGGTTTGCTGGTAATTCCCCTCCACTACCAACAACAAGTAGTTGGCTGTTTGACCGTTTTTCGCAATGAAATTGATACCGAAAAAATGTGGGCGGGGCGCTTTGACAGCAGTGTTGCACAAATCCTTCCCAGACAATCCTTTGAAGTCTGGCGAGAAATCAAAAAAGGTCAGTCGCCCGAGTGGAAATGGGAGGAGATCGAGCAAGCTTTAGCGATAGGGAGCCAATTTTGTTCGGCAATTGGGCAGTACCTTCTTCATAAAGAAGTGCAAGCCCTGAATGCCAACTTAGAACGCCAAGTTCAAGAGCGTACCGCCCAATTGCAAAAATCCTTAGAGTTTGCCCAAGTATTGACGCGAGTCAGAGACCAAATTCGCAGCACCTTGGATTTAAAGACGATACTGCAAACTATTGTGCGGGAAGTGAGAGTTTTGTTAAATACCGATCGCACGGTAATCTACCAATTTGGCGAAAACGAACACGGCGAGGTAGTTGTCGAAGCTATTCGCGGCCAGTGGCAGTCAATTTTAGGTATCAAATCTCCGCAAGAATGCTTTCCCGAAGGCTCAGACTGCTTTTATCGAGCGGGACGCGTGCGAGCAATTAATGATATTGAGACTGAGAATTTAACGCCCTGTCACCGCGAATTTTTGGAAAAGTTGCAGGTGAGGGCAAGTTTAATTGTGCCGATGATCGCCAAAGATGCCGAATGTTGGGGGTTGCTGATTGCCCACGAGTGTTCTGGGCCGAGGGTTTGGCCAACCGCAGAACAGGAGTTGCTGCAAAATTTAGCCTCTCAAGCTGCGATCGCCATTCACCAAGCAGAACTTTATCAAGAAAGTCTGAATGCAGCAGCAGCCGATCGAGCAAAAGCCGAACAACTAGCTAAAACCGTCACTGAACTGAACAATACCCAAGCCCAACTGATTCAAACCGAGAAAATGTCCAGTCTCGGACAACTGGTTGCCGGCGTCGCCCACGAAATCAATAACCCCGTTAACTTTATCTACGGCAATCTCTCCCACGCCAGCGAATACAGCAAAGACTTGCTCTGCTTGGTGGAACTCTACCGCCAGCACTACCCCAATCCCAACCCAGAAATTAGCGAGTGTGCCGAAGCAATCGACATCGAATTTCTTGCCACAGATTTGCCAAAAATTTTGGGTTCTATGAAAGTAGGAGTTGAGCGCATCCGCCAGTTAGTTGTATCTTTACGCAATTTTTCCCGGCTCGATCAAGCTCAAAAGAAAGGCGTTGACATTCACGAAGGCATCGACAGTACCCTGTTGATTTTGCAGCACCGGATCAAAGCCAAGTCCGATCGCGATACCGTACAAATAATGAAAGAATACGGCAATTTGCCCTTAGTTGAATGCTATGCCAGCTCGCTCAATCAGGTATTTATGAATCTAATCGGCAATGCCATTGACGCCATAGAAATGGGACAAATAGATCGAGTTGCGAACGTTAACTCCCTAGTACCAAGTGCAGCCGTGACATATTTGAGTTCGCAACAACAGGATGTCAGAACAGTAGATATCAAGACCAAAACCGAGCATTTGATACCTGATTTGCCATCCCCTTGCATTCGGATTCGCACCGAATTAATTGATGAAAAAACAGTAAGAATTTGCATTGCAGACAACGGTCACGGCATCCCCAAAGAGTTAATTTCTCACATATTTAATCCCTTTTTTACTACTAAACCCGTCGGTCGGGGGACGGGTTTAGGACTGTCTATCAGTTATCAAATTATAGTTGAGAAACACAAAGGGGTACTCAAGTGTGTTTCTGTACCCGGTGAGGGTACTGAGTTCTGGATCGAGATTCCTCTGAATTAGTAAGTTAACAGTTAACAGTTAACTTACTAACAACTATAGAAAATTCAGCAGAAGAGAAGTGAGCGACTCCAGAATACTCATAAAGCTGCCGCCCCCAGTGCGCGGCTCCGTTGGCTTTTGGCGGGCCACAATTGCTTCTGCTAGCTGCTTTGACAATTCCTGACCTTGGGGATTTCCTTGAGTGGTAAAGAGTTGGTTTGCTCTTGCAACATCTTGAGCCGCGCCGGCGAAGTCTCCCAAGTCAGCGCGAGACATACTGCGCGCAAAATAAACCGCAGCTATATCCGATTTCAGATTCAGGGCTTGATTGTAATAGTCAATGGCGTTTCTGTAGTTTCCCGCTTGAGCTTCCAGCACTCCCAATCGGTAGAAGTCTTCTGCGGTACCAATATTAGTTGGCATTCCTCTAGCACCCAGCAGTTGGGCGTTAGTTAAATTGGTGTCAGTTAAATTGGCGTTGCTGAGATAGGCGCTTCTCAAGTCAGCACCGCTGAGGTTTGCCCCCGTCAGGTTTGCGCCCGTCAGGTTGACGCCAAACAAACTGGTGCCGCTAAGGTTTGCCCCGCTGAGATCGGCGCCAGTGAGGTTGGCTCGGCTGAGGTTAGCCAATCTCAAGTCAGCACCTTTGAGATTGGCTCCTGTTAAGTTGGCTAAAACCAGACCAGCGCTGCTGAGGTCGCAGTTGGGGCACTGTCGCGTGGCTAGTAATTGTTGCGTGTGTTGAATGTTCTCGGCTCGTGCAGGGGCGATCGGGGCGATCGCGCTCAGCAGCGTTGCAGCAGCCATGATTCTGAGTTTCATCTTAAGCATCCAAAATCCCAATTAATAACTCTAAAATAGCTTTTATCGCAGCAATTGAAAATCTAGATCGCAGACATTGCTAAATATTGCCAGATTCTCAGCTATCTATCCCAGACATCATACATAGGGCTGACGCACGGGTGGTCAGAAACCGGGTTTTTTAGGAAAATCTTTCGTTGTAGTCCACAGATTAGGTAAAAAACCCGGTTTCTTTGGCCTTAATACGTCCAGGACTGATACATTGAAACTTTGAAATTTACGGCCTCACCAGAGTCTCAAATAAACATTTTGCTACCAATAAATTAGGGTAACAAAAAAATGTTACCCTTAGTATTGGTTCTCGCCAACCATAACATTGAAGACATAAATTAATCAATCGTGAACCGTACCGTCGGGCATCGTTGCACCCTTAAGATATACTCCGCTCAGGTTAACTTTTGTCAGGTTTGCTCCCAACAGGTTTGCCCCGCTTAAGTCTGAGGCACTTAAAATTGCTTCAGTCAAATCTGCCCTAATTAGGCTCGCTCCCATTAAGTCGGCTCCGCTGAGGTCTACTTTAGTTAAGTTGGCTCCAATTAAATCTGCTTCTGTGAGAACGGCCCTTCGCAAGTTTACTCCGTAAAGGTTTACTCCGTGCAAGTCTGTACGAGAGAGTGTTGCCCGAGATATGTTGGCTCCGATTAAACTTGCTTGGATCAGGGAAGCTCCACTTAAGTCTGCTTTGCTAAGATTTGCTCCCATCAACTCAGCTCGATACAGGTTAGCTTCAGCTAAAAGTGCTTCGGTGAAGTCGGCTCCAGCTAAGTCGGCTCTGCTCAAATTGATCTGGCACAAATTGGCTTTGCCAAAGTTGACTCTGCTGAGTTTGGCTTTGCTGAGATTGGAGCCAATCATGTCGGCTTCAGACAGATTGACTCCAATCAATTCTGCTTCGTAGAGGTAGACTTCGTGCAGGTAGACCCCACTAAAATTTCTTTCTCCTATTGCGTATAGCTTGAGCAATTCGTCAACGTTCATTTTGGCTTCTCTACACCTTTTAAAGGAACAATACTCTTCGCAAGCTGCTTGCACCGGATCTTCTGCCATTTTAGACTTGAGATGCTAAAAGATTTACGCCGAGTACAAGATTGCCCTAGACGGTTTGGGGAGGGTGAAGGACAAAACAAGATGCTTGTTCACCTGGGTAAAAATTTTTAACAAAAATGTCAATCTTATCGTACTTCCTAACTAAATCAAAGAATTCTCGCTGGAAAGTGCGATCGAGGCCATAACTTTTTATGGCTAGTTGAGGTTACTGAGTATTTGTGTGATAACGATCACTAATTAATGTTAGTAGTATCACATAGAAGCAACGTTTTCGATCACGACAGGCAGGCGAAAATAGCCGATAGTGGTACTGTGATGTTGAAAATTTGACAATCCCACGGTAGACGTGTTTTACTCAACTGGCGATCGAGCAAGTAATTTCACAGAGGCCTGCCCGCGTGCCGTGAAAGTTGGTTGCACCGTCACTCGGCGCGATCCGCTTCGGCCCATCAGAGTGCTAATGTCTCAGGATTTCTCACAAAGGGAAAGCCAGAAATACACTTCTGGGAGCAGTAGAATCTGTGTCTAAATGTGCTTATAGCTAGCGTACAGACCAAGGTTATATGCTAGCTATAAATTGCCAAGACATTCGCAAAAATTACCAAAAAACACCAGGAAAACCATGATATATGTTTAACAAAAAGAGAATAAATGGTATTCCTTAAAAGTCAACTATTGCAGCTAATGTTGCGGTCGATCAGTTAACTGATATCAGTATTAGCAATGATGCTTGTGCCATCCAATACCAAACTGACTCATAAACCGGGTCTTTCACCAAAAGACGCGTTCCAGCCCTTGCTCCAGGTAAAAAAAACAATCTTCTGAGCATCTGAGTAAGTCCAGGCATGAAAAAGTTTAATTGAGATAGCTTGTCTATTCCTTTCTTGGCAAGCAAAAGGCGAGCATTTAGGAGGGGAGAAGATTTTTCTCCCCAGTCAAAAAAACAATTGTATAGTGCGAATCCTCGTGAGGTAATTGATATGGCTGGAGTATGTAAACTTAGCATCACAGAGACCACAGAAGAACTAAAAAGCCTGTTAACCGAACAAAAAACGGCAAGCGGCTTTCAAAAAATTCAAGCACTTTACCTGTTCAAAATTTGTCACGTTAAGACAGTTAAAGAATTGGCAATGACGATCGGCGTAAACCGCATTACTGTGCAGCGGTGGCTGAGAAAGTACAGATCTGATGGACTTGAAGGACTCCTGGAAACCAAGCACAGCGGTGGCAGGAAGCCGGCGATTCCTCCTCTGGCCCGCGCTAGTTTGGCAATGCGCCTCAGCGATCCCCAAAAAGGCTTTAAAAGCTATGGAGAAATTCAAGAGTGGTTGCAGCAGGAATACAGCATAGACGCTTCCTATAAGGCCGTTTACGCAACAGTCAGATACCAGCTCAAAGGCAAGTTGACGAAAGTTTAAATAGACAGTTCATCCCAAGTCTGGTTAATCACCCTCCTATTGTTGATACTCAGAGTTTAAAGCTGTTGATGACTTTGGTTGTCACTAAAAACTCACTACTTCTTTTTGAACTAAGATCGCTCTCACCAACTGCCGATCGTATAAATTATCTGTTGTGCCGATTGGGTTGAGGGGGAAATATTTGATGGTTTTCCCTGGTTGGTGAAAGATTCTTAAGCAATGCGCCCGAACTCATAACTTGCAAGTTGTTGTCTGATTTGCAGGTTTTGTTATAGAAGAAGGAAGTTCGGCAACGGATGTAACGGATGTAAAAGATAGAAGGAAGAAGGAAGAGGGAAGAAGGAAGAGGGAAGAAGGAAGAGGGAAGAAGGAAGAGGGAAGAGGGAAGAGGGAAGAAGTCATCAATAACGGCTTACCTCAGAATGAAAAGAAGGAATAAGGCAGCTTTTAGTTATCTATAGTCGCGAGAGACTTTTATTTGCAATTAATCCCATGAAGAAAGCGATCGCTCGCCAGAACTTCCTAACCCTCAGTCATCACATCAATAACGGCTTACCTCAGGATAAAAAGAAGGAAGAAGGCAGCCTTTAGTTATCGTCGCGAGAGACTTTTATTTGCAATTAATCGGATGAAGAAAGCGATCGCCAGAAATTCCTAACCATCTGATGGGGGTGGTATATGTAAGAAAATGGCAGCGACTAAGGCAAAAACCGATCCAAAGCAGCTTTCAACTCTTCTATTTCGGTATCGATATTGCCTTCTTTAGCGGCCCTGGCAATGCACTGAGTTAAATGTTCGTCAAGAATGATTCTTGCTACGCGATCGAGCGCGCCTCGAACTGCTGCAACTTGCACGAGAACTTCGGGACAGGGACGGTTTTCTTGCACCATTGTTTTGATGCCCCGGACGTGTCCCTCAATCCGAGATAAGCGATTAACCAGCCGCCGCCTCGATTCTTCATCGTGATGGTGAGGGTGGACTGATTGATTGTCGTGATGGTGGTGGTGGGAATTTGAGGGTACGGATTTGTCAGTAGAAGTGTCAGATATAATCATCAGGGTTGTGCCATTTGAGATTTGAGATTTGAGATTTGAGATTTGAGATTGGGGATTTGGGAATAAGTTGTTCCGTAGTGGTTTAGAGCGCTGGACTACAGTTTAATTGTTTTTTTGAAACTGGTATTACTAGGGAAAATTTTCACGTTAGAATTGAGAATATGTTGAGTTTGTGCTGGCTCCAGACTCGTGTATTGTAGCTGTGTGAACGACCCAACACTCTACCCGAAGCGGGTAGAGTGTGGGCTTCCAAGTTCAAGGGCAACAGCCTCGGCGACAGTGGATTTTTGCCCATATCGTTTTGGTCTTACATTGCCTCCCTTGGCAGTAACGCTGGTTCCCAACGTCAATAACCGTAAGCCTTCATTTTTAATATTGATTGCCGCGTTAATGTCTCTGTCGTGTCGATTGCCACAGTGGGCACAGTCAAATTCACGCACAGATAGATCCATTTTTGGCAGCGACAGTAAAGTATTAGAACACAGATGAGATGATGGAAAAAATCGACCTACTTCTAGATAGACCTTGCCTTCTGCTTCTGCCTTATATTTAAGCATGGTGCAGAATATTCCCCAGCCAGCATCACTGATAGATAAGGCAAGATTGTGATTTTTGACCATGTTCTTTACTGCCAGATTCTCGACCACAATCACTTGGTTTTCGTTAACTATCTTACGGGATAGTTTGTGTCGGAAATCTTCACGCACTCTAGCTATTTTTGCGTGGACTTTGGCTACAGCTAGTTTAGCCTTTCGTCGTCTGTTGGTAGTTCGATCCTTTTTTCTGGATAACTTACGCTGTTTGCGTTTGAGGTTACGTTCGTGCTTCTTCAAATGTCGAGGGTTCTGGTATTTCGAGCCATTAGATGTAACTACAAAGTCTAGTAAACCGAGGTCAATACCAATGGCTCTACCATCTTCATTAGCGACTGGGTTTTCTATACCATCATCCATCAGTAGGGAGGCGTAATAACGACCATCAGGCATTCTAGATACCGTCACAGTCCTTAATTTACCAACAAGAGCGCGATGAATTTTAGCCTCAACCACTCCAAGATTACCAGGGAATTTAATCTCAGTATCGCTCAGAATTTTAACGTTCTGAGGGTACTGCATTGATTGTCTACCTTGACGTTTCTTGAAGGTCGGATATCCTGTTCGGCCATCAAAGAAATTGATAAAAGCTTGGGACAGATTAAGTACAGAGGACTGGAGGCATTGCGAATAACACTCTTTGAGCCATTCATGCTCAGTCTTCCATACTGGAATCTGTTTCTTCATCATCAAAGCCGATATACCTTTCCCAGTCTCCTTATAGGTTTGGGACATGGTAGCCAGAGATTGATTCCACACCCATCGAACACAGCCAAAAGCCCCTGCCAAATGACTCTGCTGTTCTTGGGTAGGATAGATTCTGACTTTGACTGCTTTTAACACGATGCTTTTATCACAAAATGCTTACATATGATAACACAGATACAGACCAATCAAGGGATTTTGTTCGCCTGCTCATACACCCGCGCATCTCCCGCTGGCTGTGACGAGAGCGCCTTGTGCGCGGGTGCAATCGGCGGACGATCGCGCATTCATCCCGTCGCTCACGGATTGTACAGGTAGAGCGCGGGGATGAATGCTGTTTCAGCTAAATATATTTAGGATCTTGATAGCGGGCGATTATTGAGTCCGATCGCACGCACGCCTTTACTAGAATAACCCAGACTACCAAATATTGACGCTATGCGACTATTTAAGTTTTTTGGATCCGCACCCCGCACCGATCGCCCTTTCGCCCTCATTTTAGCAATGACGATCGCCCTGAGTGCTCTCTTCATCAATGCTGCATCCGTCTTGGCCGCTGGCAAAAATCAGCCCAACTGGCCCCAACAGACAGAAACAGCCGTCCAGAAAGTACCTTTGAGTTCCAGGGCAACTTCCCAAAATCCGCAAATGCTCGCACTGCGGAGTCCGGAACTCCCGGCGCAGGTGGCTGCAGATACCAGCAGTTTTGTGACGGCGGCAGTCGATCGAGTCGGGCCTGCTGTTGTCCGGATTGATACCGAGCGCACTGTCAGCCGCAACCTCGACCCCTTAATGGAAGACCCCTTCTTCCGCAGATTTTTGGGAGAAGATTTGCGGAGCATGACGCCCAGACAAGAACGCTTGCGGGGTCAAGGTTCTGGCTTCATCATTGACAAAAACGGGATTGTGTTAACCAATGCTCACGTGGTAGATAAAGCCGATCGAGTAACTGTCACCTTAAATGACGGCCGGACTTTTCCAGGAGAAGTCCAAGGTACTGACGAAGTAACAGATTTGGCTGTTGTTAAAATTAATACCAAAGGTGTTAACTTGCCCGTGGCACCACTGGGAGACTCCGATGCGGTGAAAGTGGGTGATTGGGCGATCGCCGTGGGAAACCCCCTCGGATTTGACAACACCGTCACTTTGGGAATTATCAGCACTTTGAAGCGATCGAGCGCAGCCGTCGGCATTCCCGACAAACGTCTCGATTTCATTCAAACAGACGCCGCCATCAATCCCGGCAATTCCGGCGGGCCGCTGTTAAACAGCAGAGGAGAAGTGATTGGCATCAACACGGCGATTCGGGCGGATGCAATGGGTATTGGGTTTGCAATTCCGATCGACAAAGCTAAGGCCATCTACGCCCAGTTAGCCAAGGGAGAACAAGTCAGCCATCCGTTTTTAGGCATTCAGATGATTGCTTTGACTCCGGAAATGGCCAGAGAGAATAATTCTGACCCCAATGCTCCTTTGATTGTGCCGGAAGTTACAGGGGTATTGGTGATGCGAGTTGTACCCAATACGCCTGCTGAGAAAGCCGGGATTCGGAAAGGAGATGCGATCGTTCAAATTGAGGGCGAGAAAGTGACTCAACCCGAACAGTTGCAAAATTTGGTGGAAAATAGCCAAATCGGTCAAATTTTGAAACTGAAACTGCGGCGGGGTTCTCTGACGAAAGATGTTGCTGTTCAAACGGCTCAACTGAGAGATTTTTAGAGCTGAAGGGGAGGGGGGAGGAATTGTTAAAAATCTCCATAAATAAAGTTTGTAGTGAGGACTTTAGTCCTTCTCTCTTCCTTCTTCCTTCTTCCTTATTCCTTTATATGACACGAATTCAGCTTGCTTATCCCAAAATTCCCAATAGTAAAAATTGCCCTAATAAACAATGTATAGCTTTTGAGAAATACGATGGTACTAACTTGCATTGGGTGTGGGAAGTTGAACTCAGTTGGTATGCTTTTGGTACGCGCCGAAGTAGATTTGACTTGGATGACATGGGAATTTCAGAATTTAATGCTGCACATCCAGGTTTAGAGGAAGCACCTGAAATATTTAGGAGAGATTTTGCTAGTCCTTTAGAGTCTATTTTTCGAGAGAACGAACAGTATCACTGTGCTGAAATTACTGTGTTTACAGAGTTTTTGGGAGATCGATCGTTTGCGGGAATGCACAAACAGGGCGATCGGAAACAATTGGTGCTTTTTGATGTGCAAACCGATCGCGGTATGGTTGCTCCCGATCGCCTTAGGAATGAAAATTTAATAACATAAGCAAGTTATAATAAACAAATGAGTGACGACTGCCAAGGATGTAACATTTCATTTTGGTCGTCAAAACTCATCCTTATTCGATGTTCACCTTCTTGGTTTC